>DASRUF010000026.1:0-11439 GCA_035655575.1 Bacteroidota bacterium
TCATATTCCTTTTTAAACTCCTTCAGTTGATCCAACGTATGACAATTATCGAGGTGGAGTAATAATTTTTCGAGATGAGATACTTTCTTTTCTAATGTATGAAGCCGTCCTTCAGCTTCTGCCCGAACCACTTTCGTCTGTTTTGCTTTTTCAAAATATCTCTCTGCATTCCGAGCGGGAGTTAATTTGGGATCCAACGTTAAACGAATTGATTTATCGTTCGAGAATATATCCGGTATCTCAACGACCTTCGTGCCTTTGGTGAGATGTTGAAGATTTGCCATGATGAGTTTTCCGATATGCTCATATTCTTCGGCTGCCAATGCGTTGGTGAGCTGTTCATTGAGCGCGTCAATAGCACGATGGGCTCGAGTAAGCTCAGCTTTGATCCTCTCAAGAATTCTCTTTTTATCCTGTTCGATATTCTGCAAGCGAAATGTCCTTACGATGAACGATCGGATGGCTTCATTCACGCTTTGGAATGTTTCCGCTCGTGAGCCAGCTAAATGCGTTAACGGTATCATCGAAAGAACTTTTGCCTCGTCACCACGATAATAAATTGTGGGCTGAGGATGGCCTATCTCATTGAGGATGTTTTGGATCTCTTCGTACATACCTCGTAATTCCATCTCATCGAGACTGTGTACTTTTGTTTTTTCATCGACGTTCGTACGATGTAATACTTCCCTTGCTAATGTCGAACCTAAGATGGGAATAACGTGTTTCAACCTCACAAATATTGTCGCCGAAGTATCTTTCATCGCCGTATTGTTAAACGCCCCAAAATCGTGCAGAACTCGTTCATCGGGAATACTTCTTTCGATTACGAATTCCTTTCCTCGATATCTTTTGTCATCCTTGAATGCTTCTACAATGACACTATGATCATCGACGAGGACAATATTGCTCTCAATAGTATTATAGAGCTTCGCCAACAATCGACATCCATTATCAAGTGTGAATTGTATTGTTCGATCGTATGGCAGCATTGTTATTTTTGCCACTGAAGTTCCTATAATATTCTGGAACAGGTCGACAGAATTTTTCTTCGCCCTGGAGACTTTCTCCCGAAAAAAAATATAATTCAATTTAGGGCTGACCGAAATGCTAAGGGAACAATCGGAAAGCAATTTATTATCTCCACCCGAGTTTGAAAAAGAGATTACAAGCTCATTTTTCTGTTGTGTGAAAATCTCCGTGATCGAAGCGCCCATGAGGGTAGAATGAAGCTCCCCGCTGATTGCATGAAGTGTAAAGTAATGTGTCAGCATCCGTTGGTTGCCGCCTAAAAAGTTATCAACAATATATTTAAAAACTTGACGATACTCAAAGAACTGAACGGAATCCGAATGCGGATTGTGTCGATAAGGCGTGTACATCTTGTTCATATGTTTTCCTTGACGCATGTATGAATATTTCGTACCTTAGATGGGTAATTTCCTCACAAAAAGCTCAATTTCTTATGATTTCCAGCATGACAGGTTACGGTCGTGGGGATGTAACGGAATCTCGGATGACCGTCACCGCTGAAGTGCGATCAGTCAACAGTCGCTTTCTCGAAATCTCATTGCGGCTGCCTCAATCATTGACGCTCCGAGAAAATGACATCAAAGAAATTGTGCGAAAAAAATTTGCTCGGGGAAAAATTAGCGCAGCGATGAGCATCGAGCACCAAAATCTCAATGAAATACCTTTAAAAATAAATGCTTCCGCTGCAAAGTCGTACTATAAAATTTTATCGAACTTAAAAAAGACCGTGAAGCTCAAAGAAAAAATAACTCTCGATCATCTCCTCAAATTTCCCGAGGTGTTAGAAGTGGATGAACTCGATCACCCAACCGAGAAGGAGTGGGAAGTCGCACAAAAGGCGTTAAGCGTTGCATTGATGCAAGCCGATGCTATGCGAAGACAAGAAGGAAGGGAATTGAAGATCGATCTTATCAAACGGATTCAGTTGATCAATCAATACCTCGATGATGTTGAACAAATTGGCAGGAGCCAGCTCCTCAAGGCGCCAGATCGATTGAAGGAACGATTACACGAAATTGTAACTGATCGAACAATCATCGATGAAAAACGATTAGAATTCGAGATTGCTCTTCTTGCTGATAAACTTGATATCACTGAAGAGTGTGTGAGATTTAGGAGTCATAATAAATATTTCTTGGATGCGCTCGAAAACGACGAGGCGGCGGGACGAAAACTAACGTTTCTTATTCAAGAGATAAACCGTGAAGCAAATACGATCGGTGCAAAGACAAACAGCGCTGAGATCGCCCACAAGGTTGTGGCAATCAAAGAGGAATTGGAGAAAATTCGTGAACAGCTGCAAAATATTGAATGATATCTGTTCGAAAACAGTAGCAGCATGGCACGACCAAAGTTAATTGTCGTATCGGCACCGAGCGGCTGTGGTAAGACGACAATTGCCAAAGAAATATTACAACGTCATCCTGATTTTTTATTCTCAGTTTCGGCAACCACTCGACCAAAAAGAGAATCAGAAGTTCACGGTAAACATTACTTCTTCCTGACAAAACAAGAATTTGAAGAGAGAATCCGGCAAGATGATTTGGTTGAGTGGGAACAAATTTATGATAATTACTATGGAACCTTGAAGAGCGAAGTCGATGCAGCGCTTCAGTCAGGAAGATCGATGTTATTTGATGTCGATGTGAAAGGCGCACTCTCAATAAAAAAAAGATACCCCGTCGATTCGGTGCTTATCTTTATCGAACCGCCTAGCTTGGAAGTGCTCAATGAACGGCTCACAAATCGAAAAACAGAAAACCATGAAATTATTAAGAAACGTCTCGCTCGTGTTCCCATGGAACTTGAACGCGGTAAAGAATTCGACTATCGTGTTGTGAACGACGATCTCCAAACAGCAATCAGGAATATCGACGCCATCATTAACAACGCTATTACCAGTGTTCAATAATGTCAAAAAGTTTACAAGCTTATAATAAACCAATCTCCGAAATAATAGGGAACTCAATGTATGCCAATAAAATCATTAAACGTTGAAGATGTTGCTGGTAAAGCCGATAATATTTACGAAGCAATTGTCGTAATGTTAAAGCGCGCTCGTCAAATCAATGAAGAAATAAAAATCGAATTTAACCAGCGCATCGAGATGCTTCAAGTAAAAACATTCGAGCCAGAAGATGAAACCGATCAACCAACCACGAATCCTGATCAAATTCGTATTGCCCATGAATTCGAACAGCGACCGAAACCGACTGAGATGGCAATTCATGAGCTATTAGAGGACAAACTCACTTTCAGATATAAGGAAGAGGAGACAACACCGTTAGTATCGTAACGGTCGAATCCCCCTTAGAGAAATGCTCAAGGGTAAGAAGATAATCATCGGAGTAACAGGAGGAATTGCTGCATATAAAATTCCATTCCTTGTCCGAGAATTAAAGAGAGATGGCGCGCAGGTACGCATTGTTATGACAGAGGGAGCCAAACAATTCGTAACACCATTGACGCTCTCTACCGTTTCAGACAATGAAGTTATTGTTGGAATATTCCCCGATCAAGGATCAACGACTGTTGACGCATCAACCTGGCACATAACATTCAGCCGGTGGGCAGATGTTATGCTCATCGCACCTGCCACTGCTAATACACTTGCAAAAATAGCAGGTGGATGGGGGGATAACGCTGTTACGACGCTTGCACTTGCACTTCGTTGTCCATTAATTCTCTCTCCAGCAATGGATGCTGATATGTGGAACCAAAAGATCACTCAAGAGAATATATCAAAGCTCAGTGAATTAGGTTATACTATTCTTCAACCAGAGATTGGTGAGCTTGCCAGTGGATTAGTTGGGAAGGGAAGAATGCCCGAGATCAAGACGCTTATGAGAGCTATCCAGCAAGTCTTAGATAAAACACGACAAGATTTAAAAGGGAAAAAAATATTAGTCACCGCCGGTCCAACTTGTGAAAAGATCGACCCTGTGCGTTTTCTCAGTAATCGATCTTCAGGGAAAATGGGATTTGCAATTGCCAATGCCGCCGCTCAGCGCGGCGCGGATGTTCTTCTCATCACTGGACGCGTTGAACTCACAACACCACGACAGGTCCGCCGCATTGATGTAGAGTCTGCGGAAGAAATGTATAGTGCAGTTTTGAAACATTGTAAAGGCACCGACGGCGTCATCATGGCCGCTGCCGTCGCTGATTTCACTCCAGCTACTCCGTTATCAAAAAAAATCAAGAAAGAACGAGTCAATGGTCGGACTCTTTCTATCGAATTGACAAAAACTAAAGATATCCTCCAAGCTCTCTCAAAAAATAAAACCGATCAGGTTAAAATCGGTTTCGCTTTAGAGACGGATAATGAACTTCTCAACGCAAAAAAGAAACTTAGGGAGAAAAACTTGGATTTGATCGTCCTGAATAATCCACTTGAAAGCGGTGCTGGCTTTGGAACAGACACAAACATTGTAACGATCATCTCAAAAAATGGTAAGGCTGAAAAACTTGGAAAGATGCCAAAGTATGATGTTGCTAATGAGATTTTAAATAGAATGGTAAAATTGTTTTCCAGATAATGCTTCCTGATGTCTGATCTCAACACAGAGCTGGAAAACCTAATCTCAAAAACAGAACGTTATCTTATGCAACAACGAGACCTCTTCGGTGAAATTGTTTACGTCGACGATAAAAAGGACCCGAAAACAAGTACCCTCCCTACGCCAACATCCCCGGGTGAATCTTGGTCGCATACAGCCTCACTTGAGGAATTAAAAAATACCATCTGCACTTGTTTGAAGTGCCCGCTTGGTCACACACGCACAAATTTTGTCTTTGGTGTTGGCAACCCGAACGCTGATGTTATGTTCATCGGCGAAGCCCCAGGCGCTGACGAAGACGCACAGGGCGAACCATTTGTTGGAAGAGCTGGTCAACTATTAAATAAAATCATCGAAGCAGTCGGGATGAAACGCGAGGAGGTCTACATCGGTAATATCTTAAAATGCCGACCTCCAAATAACCGAGAGCCGCAACCTTCTGAGATGGAAACATGTACTCCGTATCTACTAAAGCAAATTGAATTAATTCATCCTAAATTTATAATATGCCTTGGCAGAATTTCTGCACAATGGTTATTGAAAACCAGCGAAAGCCTTGGTTCCCTCCGAGGAAAAGTGCATAATTATGGTGATAGCAAACTCATTGTCACGTATCATCCCGCCGCACTCCTTCGGAACCCGAACTGGAAAAGACCCGCATGGGAGGACATGAAGATGTTCAAGCAATTATACGATGAAATGAAGAAAGGGTAACTGTATGACAAGCGTGAAGAATGTCCTTGAAATGAAACCATCGGGTGAACAATCTACAATCCCCGGACGAATGCCTCCTCAGGCGGTCGATGTCGAAAAAGCCATCCTCGGCGCGATGCTCATCGATAAAGAGGCTGTACCAAAAACGCTTGAAGTTCTCGATCAATCGAGTTTCTATAATCCAACACATCAAAAACTTTTTCAAGCTATGATTGCACTCTTCGAGAAGGGTGAACCAATAGACGCTGTTACTATTATCGAGGAGCTTCGGCGACGTGGCCAGTTTAATCCCACAGAGGATCCCATTTACATTACCGAACTGACGATGAATGTCACTTCGGGCGCCAACGTGGAATACCACTCCCGCATTGTGCTTGAGAAGGCATTAATGCGTAGTTTAATTTCCTCGTCGTCCGAAATTGCCTCACGCGCGTTTAGCGATACCGAAGATGCCTTAGATCTCCTCGATGAAGCTGAATCGAAGATATTTCAGATATCAGAACGGCGGATGAAGAAGACCTTTACACCGATTAACCGTGCGCTTCACGAAACTTTTGAGATTTTACAAGAAATCCACGGTAAGCACGGCGGAGTTATCGGTGTTCCATCGGGATATCCTGATCTTGATAATCTCACCGGGGGATTTCAAAAAGCTGACCTTGTAATTATTGCAGGGAGACCAAGTCAAGGAAAAACTGCCCTTGCTCTTTCCATCGCACGCAACGCAGCGCTTCATCCCGAAAAGAGAACGCCGGTGGCTATCTTTAGTCTCGAAATGGCTGAGCAGCAACTTATCATTCGTATGCTTTCAGCGGAAGCCAAGGTCAATGCCCATCAATTACGAACTGGCAGGCTCCCTGAGGAAAGCTGGAAAAATCTAAGCAGAAATGTTGGACGACTCGCTGAGGCAAAAATTTTTATCGATGATACACCGGGCTTAAGTATTTTAGAGTTGAGAGCTAAAGCGCGAAGGTTGAAGGCCGAACACAATATCGGGTTAGTTATCGTTGATTATTTGCAGCTTGTTTCCGGTCCGAAGAACATTGAGTCCCGTGAACGTGAAATTTCATGGATTTCTCGATCACTCAAAGCCTTATCGAAAGAATTAGACATACCTGTCATTGCACTCTCCCAACTTAACCGTGCCGTGGAATCTCGCGGCGATAAACGACCTATGCTCGCAGATCTTCGAGAATCCGGAGCCATAGAGCAAGACGCCGATGTTGTTCTGTTCGTTCATCGACCGGAGATGTTTAATATTATGGAGATCAGAGATACCGATGGCTCAATGATTCCCTCTGAAGGTATCGCCGAAATCATCGTCGGTAAACAGCGCAATGGTCCCACAGGCATTACACTCCTCGTCTTTATCAAAGAGTATGCTTCGTTTGCTAAAAGAGCTCCCCTCAGCTACCAAGCTTTACCCTCACCACCTGCTTTGATTGGTGAAGAGCCACCTTTTTAATTTCCTCCATGTGAACTCATCTCTTTCCCGGCACAGAGATACGATTTTGCGAGAATTGTTATTGATGGGGTGTGAATCCCCTCCACTTTAGCATTTTTGTATAGAGATAATCTATATTGCGGCATAATCACGATGTTTGATTTCCTCCCCATAATTCTTTACCTTGTTTATGTGCGTTTGCCCCAATATGATGGGGCATATCCTTTTTTAGAGGTTAAATGAAGAATATCTGCATTCTTGGTTCAACAGGTTCGATTGGGCAAAATAGCCTGGATGTGATCGCAAACTTCCCAAGCCAATTTCGCGTATCCTACCTTGCTACAAACAAGAATATCGATCTGCTTAAGCAGCAAATTGATCGCTTCAAACCCAAAGGCGTTGCAGTCCTCGATGATAATGCAGCTTCGCTCCTGAAACATTCCACCAATGGCTCGCTCAAGGTCTATGCGGGGAATGATGGCTTACGTGAACTCGTCACTCGAGACGATATTGATGTCGTCATTAGCTCATTAGTAGGGATCGCAGGCCTCAAGCCGACTATCGAAGCAATTAAAAGAGGAAAGACCATCGCCCTCGCAAACAAGGAAGTCTTGGTAGTAGCTGGCGAAATTATAACAAGCTTGCTAAAAAAGTATAACGCCCGCTTGATCCCGATCGACAGTGAACACAGTGCGATCCTTCAGTGTATGAGGGGCGAGGAGCCATCGAACATTAGCCGTCTTATCCTCACGGCATCAGGCGGACCATTTCTCCATCTCGATAAAAAGGATTTTCCCACAGCGACTGTCGATGCCGCACTGAAACACCCAAATTGGAAAATGGGTAATAAGATCACCATTGATTCTGCCACACTCATGAATAAGGGTTTGGAAGTCATTGAAGCACACTGGCTTTTTGACCTTCCGCCGGAGAAAATCGAGGTTCTCATCCATCCTCAATCAATTATTCATTCAATGGTCGAGTTTGTCGATGGCTCCATCAAGGCACAATTAGGCATTCCTGATATGAAAATTCCAATCCAATATGCCCTGACTTATCCCGATCGCGCACCATCAAAATATGATAGAATCAATTTTAGTGAACTCCAAAACATGACATTCCTTAAACCGGATTTAGAGAAATTCGAATGTTTAGGACTTGCATATCAGGCAATAAAACTTGGCGGGACAGCACCTGCTATTCTTAATGCAGCCAATGAAATCGCCGTTGAACTTTTTCTCAAAAAGATTATTAAATTTCATCAAATACCGACATTGATTCGCTGGGCGATAGAACATGTATCGATTAAAGATTCACCTTCGTTACAAGATATTTTCGATGCAGACCGCGCAACTCGTGACGCTGTTCAGAAGCATAGCCATCAACTGAACTAAACTGATTCGCCCACACCCAATGCAAATGAAAAAGAAGGAATAACATGCAAGTTCTTGATATGATATTTTATACTGCCATCATGCTCGGGGCATTAATATTCATCCATGAATTAGGGCATTTTCTTGCCGCTAAGTTTACGGGTATGAGGGTCGATCGTTTTTCTATTGGTTTTCCACCCCGAGCCTTCGGAAAAAAAATCGGTGAGACCGATTATTGCATCTCATGGATTCCCATCGGAGGGTATGTGAAAATCTCAGGGATGGTAGACGAAAGTTTTGACACTGAATTTTTGCGGCAAGAAGCTCAGCCGTGGGAATTCCGCTCTAAACCAATGTGGGCAAAAATGTTTGTGATTTCTGCAGGCGTCATCATGAACATCCTTCTTTCAATCCTTATTTTCTGGGGCATCAATTATTCACGAGGAAAGTTGATCAAGGAAACGACACAGATTGGATATGTTATCGAAGGAAGCCATGCAGAGCAAGCTGGACTCTTGGCCGGCGATAAAATCATTTCCGTCAACGGCAAGCCAGTTACGCATTGGGACGAAATTCACTCACTCATCTACCTCGAGAATTATGGTAACGATGTTTCTATACTCGTCGAGCGTGGCGTTGAGGAAAAATCGTTAAGACTCCCACGTAATCTACTCTCCACGGCTCCCGATCAACTTCTCGGAATTGTAGAAGCACATTCAAAAGTAATCATCCGGGACGTGCTGCCTGGAAAACCAGCCGAGCAACTGGGACTACAACGCGGCGATGAAATACTCTCGCTGAATGATTCTAAGATCATCAATGAACGCCAAATGATTAGCATTGTCCGAGACCACGTAGGAAAATCATTGAAGATAACATGGAGTCGCGGCGAGCAGGCGCTCTCAGGAAGTACAATTCCAGATGATAATGGAAAAATTGGAGTAAGCTTGGCAAGTGTCTATAATGGTCCCTATCAGCGCATTGAATATTCGATACTTGGTGCGCTTTGGGAGGGACTTAAGGACATTGTTGCTGCAATCAATATCTTCTTCAAATCCATTGGACAGATCATCAGCGGTAAAGTCACGATCAAAGAATCTTTTGGTGGTCCGATCGCCATAGCACAACTTGCCACCCAAACTGCGGAACTCGGATTAATGAGTTATCTTGGCTTTATGGCATTACTCAGCATGAGTCTTGCCATTCTCAATATTCTCCCTATTCCTGCCCTCGATGGCGGCCATTTGGTTATGATTCTTGTTGAAAAGGTGTTTCGCCGTGAAATCCCATCGAAGGTGAAAATTGCCATACAACAAGCAGGATTTATTCTTTTACTCGCATTTATGGCATTTATTATTTATAACGATATTTCCAGATTATAATCAGCGTGACGAATAACACCTACGATTTGCATCTTGAAGTAATATTTACTACTAATGATAGTGGGTTGACTAAATAAAAGTAATTCATTATACTTTCATCACCAATTTTTCATGGAGTAGTTATGAAGAATAATATTCGTTTTTGGGAACGGGGAATTTTGATACTTCTCGCAGCATGCACAGCTATCATTTTTTCCCATCAGGTTGGGGAGGCACAAAGTTGCTCACTCGATATGACCTTCAGCCAGACTCACGTTCAACAACTCTCACCGGCTGATATCGACTTTGAACATTTTGAGAGTAAGACTCTCCTTTTCAGCATCAACATCACCAATAGCAGTGGGGCGAACGTCAACGCAAAATTTGAAGGCTCACTCGATATCGACCTTGCCGACGGGACACAATTCATTGGCGCTGGAACATTTGAGACCAATGAGTTTAATGTCCCTCCGGGCGGACGAATGATTACAAATTTGAATCTTGGGCGGAATGCGGACATTGGAACATCTAAGTTTGAATTCGAAGATGCGGCAAAAAACAAATTACAAGATATCGCTCTTGCAACCGGTAAATTCCCGGCTGGCAAGTATGTTTTCCACATCAAACTCCGTGATGTCGGTTGCGGTCAAGTTGTTAAGACCATTGATATCATCTTCGATTTACAAAGTATGTCTCGTATTGAGCTTCGCGCTCCACGGGATGGCGAGCCTATAAATGAATTCCCACTGTTCGAATGGTTCCACGAGGGAGAGAGCGTGGTTTTAACAGTGGTTGAAATGAATCCCAACCAATCGCGAGAAGATGCTATCACACGACAACCACCAATATTGGAAGTTGAACTTGTCGGGCAGAATTCTTTTTTCTATTCAGGCGGCAGACCACTTGAGCAAGGAAAGGAATATGCATGGAGAGTTGCCAGCCAGCTGCGTGGTGGCGATACTCCACTCTCAAGTCCTATCTGGACATTCAGAGTTTCAAAATCTGGCGAGGGTGGTCCCGAAGCTGCTATCATGAACCAGCTTGAAGAAATCTTCGGAAAACAATTCGCAGCGATATTCGAACAACTCCGTTCGGGTGGGTTTAAACTTTCGGGTCGGTTTGACCTTAACGGAACACTCGTATCAGCAAATGACCTTCTCAAACTTTTGCACCAACTACGAAATAATGATTCAATCGAAATTAGCTTGAAATAAATTTACCTTTGAACAGGAGATTCGTCATGAAACAGTTAACTATTGTCCAACGCAAAATTCTCATAACTCTTCTTTTGATCTCAATACTTACAGTCAGTATGGGATTTTATATGAGCAACTCGACTGTCGCACTGGTCACAAAAATCATCCAAGACGTCTCGAAGAAATCAGGCGATGGTGATTGGAAACCAGCAAATAAGGGAGAATCTCTCACCTCGGGGGATCGTGTGAAAACGGGTCAGAAATCTCTTGCTGTTATTAAATTTTTAGATAACAGCATCGTCAGAGTTCGCGAGCAATCGGAGTTGTCAATCAGCAGCGAAGGTCCGCGTGGCTCAGCTACAAAGACCGTCCAGCTTAATGGCGGTTCTTTGGGCTTTGACATTAAGAAGCAACAAAACGAACAATTCAGATTGACCTCCCCAACATCAGTCGCTTCCATTCGCGGCACGAAAGGAAAAATGAGCGGCGGATCTGGCACCGACACCGTTATCGTTACCGAGGGACTCGTGAACTTATTTAATAGTCTCTCGGAAAAGAACTTCGATATTATCGCGGGCTTCATCGGTTTTTCGACTAATGACGGTTCTACATCTTCACGCGAAGCGACGCCTGAAGAACTCGCAGATGCCCTTAACGCCGCAACAGGAGGATCTGAAAATGAGCTTAACCTTGAGCTTCGAGATTCAAAAGGCAATAAAAAAGAGTTGAAGATCAAATACAAACAATAATCGAAACTTTCTA
>DASRUF010000027.1:0-4416 GCA_035655575.1 Bacteroidota bacterium
ATTATACCCAGTCCACGTCTACCTACGTCAAATATATGATGCAAGCGATGAGGAATTCTTCTAAAATATAAGCTATGTATTTATCGAAAATTGAAATTATTGGCTTTAAATCTTTTGCCCAGCATGTGAATCTAAAATTTGATACAGGGATTACCGCAATTGTTGGACCGAACGGCTGTGGAAAAACCAATATTGTGGATGCCATTCGTTGGGCGCTTGGCGAACAACGCTATAGCACGCTCCGCAGCGATAAGATGGAAGATGTGATATTCAATGGAACGAAAAATAGAAAACCGCTTGGATTATCAGAAGTTTCTCTCCTCATTGAAAATACTCGAGGAATTCTACCAACAGAGTATTCCGAAGTTACCATAACCCGTCGTGCATTCCGATCTGGGGATAGTGAATATTTATTAAACCGGGTTCCGTGTCGCCTGAAAGACATCCTCGATTTATTTATGGATACAGGCATGGGGAGTGATGCATATTCTGTTATCGAACTTAAAATGGTTGAAAGTATTCTCAGCGATAAAGCAGATGAGCGTCGGAGATTATTCGAAGAAGCAGCCGGGGTAACCAAGTATAAATTTCGGCGGAAAGCTGCCTATAGAAAACTGGAAGCCGTACAACAAGATCTGCTACGCGTCAATGATATTGTAAAGGAAGTTCAAAAAACTGTTAGCTCACTCGAGCGTCAAGCAAAAAAAGCTGAACAATACAATGAAGTCTCTTTGAAATTGAGATCACTCGAGATCGATCTTCAGGAACGAGAATATGCCTATCTCGTGAGCAAATTGAAACCACTCGAAGAAAAATTTGCATTTGCTCAAACTGATAAAGCGGAGATCGATGAGGTATTACAACAGCAAGATGACAGGATCGATCATTTACGGTTAAAGTTGCATGAAACTGAGATGCAAATGAATGACGTTCTCAGTACCGTCACTGCTCAATCTGAAAAAATTCATCGAGTTGAGGAAAAAATTCTCGTTGCTCATGAACGCCTGAGATCGTTATCAAATAATATAGAACGATATGAAAAGGAAAAAATTGATCTTCATGCACAACGAGCAGTTGAGGAGAATGAGCTCGCTTCACTTTCATCCAGAAATAACCAGCTTCATCAACATCTTAGTTCCATTGAAAACGAATACACTGCAGAAAAAACAGATATGCAGTCCCTTCATGATTTGGTGGATTCGAAAAAAATTGAAGTACTGCAAGTGAATGAAGAGCTATTCCTGATCTCACAGGAACTTGTTCAAAAAAGGGTTGATCAGGAACGCACGAAAGCACAAGTTGATAATTATAAGGGTCGAATCGACCGGTCCTCCGAAGATAACAAACTCTATGAAAACGATGTTAAGAACCATGAGGATCGTATATCACAACTAACAAACGAGGATCGGGAATTACGGCGGCGCTTCGTTGAGGCGGAAATGTTGCTGTTTGAAAGGGAGAAGTCTAAACAGCTATTGAAAGAGGAAATCGAACAGATTCAAGCGAAGAGACATGAGATAAAAAATGAAATCGATCGTAGAACCTCCAAGTTTGATTTTCTTAAACGAATGATAGAGAGCAACGAAGGTTTGCCTGAAGGAACCAAATATTTACTCAATCAAGAACAATGGAAAAAAAAGAAGTTGGCAACCATCGCCGATGTTGTGCAAACATCTGAAAAATACCGTGTAGCGGTTCAGGCCGCTCTCGCCGAGACTGCAAATTATCTGATAGTCGATCGTGCGGAAGATGCTTATGCTGCAATCGAAGATCTAAACAAAAGCGATCAAGGGAAAGTTACATTCGTTTGTCTGAAATGGGTTCCCAGTATACGGAGTCAATGGAAGCGCCAACGAAATGTTCCCTTTATTAGGGCGATAGATGTTATTCAAGTCAAAGAGCCTTATCGTGCCCTCGTGAACTTCATACTCGATGATGTTGTAATTGTGGAAACGCTCTCCGTTGCAAAACAGGTGTTTGAAAAAGTTTCTGGTATCAGATGTGTGACATTCGATGGACAAGTCGCGCACAGCTTGGGAGTTCTCCGTGGGGGGAGTCAGCGGTTTGACGAAGGTGGTCTCATCAGTAAAAAATCACAACTTTCAGAACTCGAACAAGAGATTACCCTTCTTCAACAGGAAGCAAATAATCTATCATCCCAGCAAACCGAGAGCACTCAACATCATGATACATTTGATCTGAAACCTTACATTGAATCAGTTAAAAGTATTGAACGAGAGATGACTGCAATAGAGATGCGAATTGCCCAGCTTGAGTTTGAGAAAAAGCGCGCTAACGATGGTATTGAACGAAATACTAGAGAGATGAGCACTCTTCAACGCGATATTGACGAATTACAATTGGAGTACGAGCGTTTGTGTTCAGAACTCATTGAAATGGATAAGCGAAAAAGAGAAGTGGAGTTTCATTCCAATAAAGCACACCTGGAATTAGAAACACTTGAATTGCAGATGAACGAGAAGACCCGATCAGTTAATGATATCGAGAAGAAGGTCATAACTATCCAAGGTGATATCAGGAACGTTGAACATGAGATAGAACGCACTCAGGGAAAAATCACAGATATCGACGCGACACTGAAGCGACGAGACCAAGAATTAATGTTTGCACGAGAAGAAATCGATCGCTTGACTATTGAAACAAAGCAACAACAAGATGAGCTTGGTGTTTTGCAAATTGAATTTCAAGATTTAGAAAATAAAAAAAGAGATATCGAAAAAGCACATACGGAAAAACGTAATGAGCTTCATCAAATAGAATTATCGATCAAAGATGAACGACGGTTGCATGATAAATCGATGTCAGTAGTACACGACCTCGAAATGAAAATTACTGAGTTACGCTCGAATATCGATCACCTTATCCTACGTGCAAAAGAAGAGTTCGAGATTGATTTACAGCTTAAAACATATCCCGATGATGAATGGATAGATTTTGCTCGTCTGCGTGATGATGTGAAAACATTAAAGGATCGGATTCGTGTGTTGGGTGCAATTAATTTTGCTGCTTTTGATGAATATAAAACCGAAGGTGAGCGACTAATATTTTTAACACAGCAACGCGATGATCTTTTAGAGGCAGAAAAAACACTTCTCAGCACGATCGAAGAAATTAATGCGACTGCGCAAAGAAAGTTCTTAGAAACATTTTCAAAGATCAGAAATAATTTTATCGTGATATTTAAAGAATTATTTCTTGAGGGAGACGAGTGCGATTTGCGACTCGAGGAAGATGTGGATCCCCTCGAAGGAAAGATCGAAATTATTGCAAAACCACGCGGGAAGAGGCCGACATCCATCGATCTTCTTTCAGGTGGCGAGAAGACATTAACAGCGATAGCGTTACTCTTTGCAATTTATCTTGTAAAACCAAGCCCGTTCTGTATTCTTGATGAAGTTGATGCACCACTGGATGATTCAAATATCGACCGGTTTACGAGAATACTTAGAAAATTTTCCGATAAAACTCAATTTATCGTTGTTACCCATAATAAGCGAACCATGGAGGCAGCCAGCGCACTCTATGGTGTCACAATGGAAGAGGAGGGAGTTTCGAAAATCGTTACAGTGAGGTTCAACGAAGAAGCGCGGGTACGATCGGCTACTGTTACAAATTAAGTAATAAGCATTCAACCAGTTCATCAGTCCAAAATTTTTCTTCAAAGATGGTGAAAATTTTTATTGATTTCGATGGAACTATCACACAACAGGATGTTGGTGATGCCATGTTTGAACGCTTTGGTGGGATCCAATGTAGAGATATTATTAGCCAATATCGAGACGGGTTGATTTCAGCTGTTGAATGTTTTCACCGAGAATCCGCTCTCTGTGGAATGGTGAATCGGGGTGAGTTGGATGGTTTTATTGATAGTTGTGAAATCGATCGGACGTTCGTTGAATTTTTATCAGTTTGCCACCAACGCAATTTCGAATGTTATATACTGAGTGATGGTATGGATTATTACATCAAGCGGATATTAGCAAACAATGGAATCAGAGATATTTCATGTTATTCGAATATACTCGGTTTTGACACAGTCGATGGCAATCACACTGTCCGTTTTGCACCATCCTTCCCATACAGAGATGAGGTTTGCGAGCGATGTGCCTCTTGTAAACGAAATCATATGTTAACCCTCTCTGGTGATGACGATATCATTGTGTACATCGGAGAAGGCTACTCTGATCGATGCCCTGCACAGTATGCGGATGTTGTGTTTGCCAAAGATGAGTTACTTCATTATTGCAGGGAAGGAAACATTTCATTTTATGAGTATCGCACATTCATCGACGTAATCCAGAGATTGGAAAAGATGTCGGGCATTAAACAATCGAGAGATAAGTTTGTTGGACTTCACAAGCGACGACGAGCTGAGTTGGAGCGTCGCGGGGTCTT
>DASRUF010000028.1:0-3867 GCA_035655575.1 Bacteroidota bacterium
CTGTTCTAGTGCTCGCCAATGAGTGTATACCTTAAAATCTCGTAGTACGAATCAAAGTCTCGTAGTAATGCGAAATCTCGTTGTAATACTAAGAACGAAAGCGAAAAGAATTCGAGAGCCCATAACAAAACATCCCTTTTCTAACCAGGCAATAATAAAGACCAATTTAATGTTAAATTATTCCCGATGAGGCAATCACCAGCCAGACGACCTTTAACGAGTACACATAATACTACATGATGGTGTGAAGGATACAAGGTCACTGTGGCTATGAGGCATTGCAGTGCGTATCGCCCTACCCATGCTCAATTCAAAATACTTGGTTCTTTCTACTTCTATTTGGTGAAAACCGAAATGTAGATATAGGCTCCGGATTCAACTGAATCGCCTTGGATTAGTGTAATCGCATCCTGAAAACGAGAAATTCTCTCGAAGTTCAGTGTGCTGGTACGACGTGACATTCCCACGATTTTATAACCCTTCGAAAGTAAGAACTCCGCAAGATAAGAACCGCCCTGTCTGGTAAATCCAGTGATAAGTGTAGTTGGCATGGCATCCCCTACTCATTTTTTTTACGAGCATAAACTGTGAATAAATCGCCAAAATTAATCGGAATCGCAATAGTATTCAACCTCATTATTGTAGCAACGGTGCTTAACATCCTATAAATTGATTTGCTGTATGGCTTGATACGCGTAATGAAATAGCCTAAACGTAAGAACCGCCCTTGCGCGCCAAACTCAAGTACTTGAAAACCGGCTCGCTCCAACATTTTTCCCAATGTACGAGGCGAAAAATAATACAGATGCATTTCCATCAACCATGGCCAACGTTTTCCCATGAATCGTGCAAACAAGCTCTCGATGTCAATAGTGTGGAGGGCGATGATACCGCCCGGCTTTAAGACGCGATATGCGTTGTTGATTTCCCTAGCAGGGTCGGTGAGATGCTCCACAACATCCCACATCGTTACCACATCAAAATAGTCGTTGGGAATTTGAGCATCATTAAGCGTTCCCATGATTACGTGCAGACCTCGTTCCCGGGCGTGTTGCGACGCCCACTCGGATGGCTCAATGCCCCAAGCTTCCCAGCCATGCTCCTGCGCTATTTCGACCATCACACCAATATGACATCCCACATCGAGCAGTCTACGTGTATGGGAATTCCCGTTGATAAACTTTTCGAAAGGTGCCAAGTTCCGTCGAAATGTCAGTTCCCTGCCATCCCTTTCTTCGATGTATATAGGATCTTCAACTATACTATAACTATCCTCGACAACAGCTGACTGCCATCTCGGGTTGGCATATACAAGGCCACAAACATTGCAGCGCACAATGGGCGGATGAACTCCATAAGACGCACTTGTGCAGCGAAAATCGTCGCTATTGAGAGAGTTACTTGTCAATGTGCTTTTATAAAGCAAGGTCGTATCACGAGAGTTGCATAAATTACATGCAATATCTTCACTTAGAATATTTTCCACAAATCGCTCCATTTACAGCAGAGATAATTAAGAGCATTTTCAATGCATCCGGCTAACTTCTACTGATTAATATTTGATCGAAACAGTATTCTGTTCCTAAAACCCCGAAGGCGCCGCCAAGTCAGACGCAAGACAGTATAAACTGCCTTATAGATTTCTATACGCGAAATCTTCGATCTGCCGGTCAGACGGTCTTCGTAGATGATTGGCACCTCACCAATGCGCCACCCATGTACCTGACAGAGAAACAATAACTCAATTAGAAAAGAATAGCCATTGGAGAAAACCCGATCCAGGTCAATCGCCTCCAGGACGGAATTGCGATAAGCTCGAAAGCCAGCAGTGCAATCAGTTGCCTTGATACCTAGCACGATACGCGCAAATAAATTGGCTGCTAAACTAACAAGACGCAGGCTGAGACTCCGACCCCGAATTCCCCCTCCGGCCGCGTATCTCGATCCTATAACCACATCAAATCTATCGAAACCGGCGATTAAGCTGGGAATATAAGACGGTCGATGGGAGAAATCAGCATCCATGGTAATAACTGCATCACATTTCATCTCTAGTGCACAACGCATTCCCGCAATATGTGCTGTACCAAGACCCAATTTTGATGGTCGATGAATACATAAAACCTTCGGTTCCCGCACGGAAATGGATTCTACAATTTCTCCAGTACCGTCTGGCGAATTATCATCTACTACAATCACTTGTGTATTGATCTGCAATGCAAGAATCTCATTAACCAGTCTTTCGATATTACCGCTTTCGTTGTACGTAGGAATGATCACAGCAGAATGCATCTATTTCTCCAATGATATTAGTCGGATGGTAAAACCAAAACAGTTGATATAATTCTCAATAAGAACCAGACGTTAGATTATTAAAAGCCATAATTTGGTGGAGTTTACGAGGAAAACCCCTTGATTTTACCATTTTCCTGCCCTGCGCCTGACAGCAACTTCGGTTCTTTAGAATAAACTCATACATCGAGGTCAAACTATGTTGGAAAATCTGGCACGGTTAAACACTTCCCTTGTAGCTAGAGCCAAGTCTCATCTGAGCTTGCTCTCATCGAACACACCAAATCTTCAGGCATATTTTTCCTCGCCCTATCGAATCATATTAATTTTATTATTCTCTATTCTCTATTTACCCCACGTATTTGTAGTAGTTAGAGACTTCAATTTTGTAATAGCTTATGAGGTAGATCCTGGTTCCATCATAGAAGCTATACTTTCACAATTCGAGTATTTCTATAATATGAACGAGGCATACCATTCAAGCCAGTATGGGTGGACTTATTTTGTGATCAATTTTTTCCTTTTGCTGCCCATCTATATTTTGACTGAACTAAACATAATAAAAGATGATTTCTATCTCTTTGTTTCGATCCGCCTCATATTTTTCATGATAGGTTTATCCACCTTATTAGCCTTTTTTGAGGTTGCAAAAAGGACTCTCAGAAATGACTTCGTTTCTTTTATAGCATCATTACTTTTTATAGCATCGCCTGCTTTATCCCGCTTCTTCTATTTCTTGCACCCGGAGACGACAGGCCTCCTGTTCTTATTCATCGGGATCCTATGCCTTTTGCGCTATGATGATGGAGGCGCCAATGATTACCGGTGGTACACCTTTGGTTTGATTTCTCTGGTTTTATCTGCCCTTTCGAAGCAGGTTTTTTTATTTACCGCCCTTCCGGTGCTTTTTCTATTTCTCTGGTTTTATTGCTACCACCGTAAGATTCCCATTTTAAACTTCTTAATTTCAAAGCAGTTTTTTAAAGCCCTGCTGGTATCAATTGCAATTTCAATTCTTATTTTCTTTATTGTTAATCCCTTTGCTTTTATTCAATGGAAAAAATTTCTGGCGAATCAAAATTTGTTATATTCGATCGTCGTGAGTAGCTCTTTGACACAGGTGGAAGCGATCAGGAAGTGGATCGGAATAGTACAAACGATGCCCATCGTCTATATTTCGATAATTTTAGCGCCGTTTACATTGTTGGGAGCGTTCATCTTGAGGACGGATAAAAAAGCAGAAAAGATGCTCTACATAGTAAATATCATTGGTGCAATACTTTATATCATAATAATATCTGTTACATCTCGCTACATAATCTATGATGGATATTACGCTCCAATTTACCCCTTTTTTATCCTCAACTTAATGGCTATTTCACTTTATATAGTCAGGAGCTTGAATTTGAATCTTTTGAAATTGTTGTTCATAATATCTTTAATCTACTTCTGGTTCCTTGTGGGCTTGTCTGAGTTTTCTACTTCGATTCCAATCGGATTTGCAAGGCTCATGTACAAGGAGAGTCTAGTTTTTAAGACCTATGATTATATTAAGAATGAAATTCCGAATGGATC
>DASRUF010000029.1:0-4379 GCA_035655575.1 Bacteroidota bacterium
GATTCGCACACTGTTATCATCCATTCTTACGGGAATACTGAGATGGTACTCCCTCAGTGGATATCTGAGTAAATCTCTTGTCGCTGTATCTAAATTCAAGATGGCTGCAACTTTATCAAACTGTTCCTGTGCCATTTGAAATGCATTGTATGCTTTTGCCATAATGATACCTTCTCTAATTAAGTTATTTAATGATTCTGTATGCCGAAGATGGTTCTTCTAAATAAAATTTTACGATAGCTAATTCTGGTCCATCATAAGCTGCAGAAAACAAATGCGTCGATCCGATTTTTTCTCTCCACTGGCCAGTCACTGACGATGATTCGTGCACGTGTCCATGTAGTGTAATGTATGGTTGCTTTGTTTCGATAAACCGCTTGATAGCAATACTTCCAACATGTACATCCATTGGGGCATACTCGACCATTTTCTGGTCAAGATTTGCTCTATCGAGGTTTGTCTGATACGGTGGTGCATGAAACAAAAAGATGGATTTTGATACATCAGCGTTATGAACTAATTGATCAAGGTCATCTTTTATAGTCGCCGTGCGAATCTCCCGTTCCTCTGTGGGAAATGTTCGACGACCTTCCAGCGGCGAAACACTACCAACATCAACAAATCGTGAAACGTCGAACCGTTCCCAGTCTTTTAACAAAAATGGAGTTGGCGGAACGTATGAATAACCATAGATCTCGTACTCGCCAACATTGCTCTTTCTATTGTTAAGATACACCCAGAGCCCCAGCGTTTCTCCACCGATGATATCCTCTTCTTCAGATTTTGGGTCGTCATTTCCCAAGATCAAAAAAACTGTAGGGTAATCTTTGCCTAATCGTTCTTTAAGCAAAAGGAATTTCTTGATTAGGAAATCTGTAGTAAAGTCAAGAGAAAAGAAGTTAGCAGGTAAGAGATCGCCCCCGAGAAAGAGAACGTTTGGTTTTTCTATTTCAATCTCTCGAAAGAGCTTTTCGTATCGCTCACGCCATCCATGAATATCTGATACAAAAAAACATAGGGTCATAATTCAATAAACCATGCGATGACTTTGCAGCCCACCGCATGGTTTGAAATAGAGTGAATAATAATTACACCAAGCCCTGATCCATCATCGCATCGGCAACTTTGAGGAAACCAGCAATGTTGGCACCATTCACATAGTTACCCGGCGAGCCAAAACGGTCTGCCGTCTCATAGCATGCCTTATGGATGTTCTTCATGATCCCGTGCAGACGATTGTCTACTTCTTCACGCGACCATGCAATCCTCATGCTGTTCTGTGACATCTCCAATCCAGATGTTGCCACTCCACCAGCATTCGCTGCTTTTCCGGGACCGTAGAGAATCTTCGCATCCAAGAATGCCTTTACACCTTCGATGGTTGTTGGCATGTTGGCACCTTCCGCGACACAATACACACCGTTCTTCACCAAATGCTGTGCATCCTTGCCGTTAATCTCATTCTGCGTTGCGCTTGGGAATGCACAGTCAGCTTTATGGTTCCATAATGGATTGTAATCTAACTTCGAATCAATTGGTATAAATACGACACCCTTAAATGCATCAGCATATTCCTTTATTCTACCGCGGCGGACGTTCTTCAACTCCATGATGAACTTCAGCTTCTTATCATCGATACCAGCTTCATCATAAATATAGCCTGATGAATCAGACAGTGTCACAACTTTACCACCGAGCTGATTAATCTTCTCGATAGTGTATTGAGCCACATTGCCACTGCCGGAGACGAGACATACTTTCCCTTTCAATGTTTGTTTTTTCGTCGTGAGCATTTCTTCGGCAAAATAGACACAGCCATAACCAGTCGCTTCAGGACGGATTAACGAGCCGCCCCAGTTCAATCCTTTCCCTGTAAGCACACCTGTAAATTCATTACGGAGTTTTTTATATTGTCCGAACAAGAAACCGATTTCTCTTCCGCCGACACCAATATCACCTGCCGGGACATCGGTCTCCGGTCCAATGTGTCGATACAGCTCATTCATGAAACTCTGGCAAAAACGCATTACTTCGTTATCGCTCTTTCCTTTGGGATCAAAATCTGACCCGCCCTTACCACCACCCATGGGTAGTGTAGTCAAGCTGTTTTTGAATACTTGCTCGAATGCTAAGAACTTAAGGATACCAATATTGACTGATGGGTGGAAACGCAGCCCGCCTTTGTACGGACCGATGGCGCTATTCATTTCTATGCGAAATCCTCGGTTCACATGAACCTCGCTTCGATCATCCATCCACGGTACCCGAAACATTATCACGCGCTCGGGTTCAACGATACGTTCAAGGATCTTTGCAGTGCGGTATTCAGGGTGGCGATCAAGAACAAGCGTCAGAGATTCGACAACTTCCTCAACCGCTTGGTGAAATTCTGACTCGTTCGGATTCTTAGCTTTCACTGTTGCCATGAAGCTATTAGCATAACTTTGCATGTACATAAACGTCTCCTGATAAGTTAATGAGAAATTAGGTAATACTACTGTGATTCATCATCGATTGGTAATTGAGCAAATAAGTTAAAACTTTGAAACATATAAAACAAGGTCAATTTGTATGCCACGAAATAGGTATGCAAATGAAGGTTTAAAATTGATATGGGGCGATAGAAAACAATTGCTGTTTCAGCTTTGAAAAGAATAATTGGTGACATTTTCAGGGTTGATAATTCCCCGCCAACTAATAGCTTTTGTGGACAAAATTTCTCCGAAAATGCAATTCTTTGTGGCACAATATTAGAATCATTCACCTACAACGAATACTAATCATCATCTCGTAAAAAACACATTATGACGACAAAACGAGCTATAATCAAACAGCTTCGAGGAATTACATTTGCAGCAAAGTCTGACACAAATCATTGGGTGATTATGGATGGTCCGCCAATCTTCGGTGGAAGCGAGGCGGGTCCTCGACCAAAAGAACTCCTACTATTTTCACTCGGAGGATGTACCGCCAGCGACGTCATCCCCATACTTGAAAAGAAACGAGTACCCTACACAGGATTCGAAGTTCTATTAACTGGCAACATCCGAGAAGAGCATCCACAGGTATTTACTGACATCCATATTGAATATATCATCTATGGCGAGAAGATTAATCCTCATGATGTCGAGCGTGCTATTGAGCTTTCCACAACAAAATACTGTTCGATATCAGCCATGCTCAGGACGAGTGTGAATCTCACACACTCGTATCGCATCGAGTCTGCCCAGTCGATGTCAACGAATAGTGTAGAGGCAGAATCATTACATATGTAAGAAAGGAGAAACCAACCATGAGATTGTTTTATTATTCAAAAAAATGTTCACCAACAATTCTCTTCAGTATCATATGGTTGCTTTTGCCAGTATCGGGCTGTAAACAAAAATCAGAGGAGCCAAAAGTCACCAAACCCATGGTATCACTTGAGAATCTCCAAATCGCATACGGAAAAGCTTTGAAGTATCAACGGATGTACCAGTTGTTCACCGCTCAAGCAGAAAGAGAACGTAATACTCAAGTAACTCTGCTTTATAAAGCTCTTGCTTCTTCAGAGGAGATCCATAGCAACAACCATGCAAAGCTTTTGAGGGCTCAAGGAAGTGAGCCAAAACAGCCTGTTTACGATTCTGTGGTAGTAGGAAAAACTCTTCAAACACTGAAAATGGCTTTGAGTAGTGAAGAGATCGAAGTTCAATCGATGTATCCCAATCTAATTAGATCTGCAGAACTAGAAAAGTTTCAGGAGGCACAGAATCAATTTCAAACAACACTCGATGCTGATGCGAGGCATGTTGAGTTACTCAACGATGCTCTGGATAGAAATGGCAAAATACCGAAGACACAATACCTCGTGTGTCAAGGATGCGGATATATTGCCACTTCAACAATCGATGTGTGTCCACTCTGTCAATCGAATAAGGAAACATTCAAAAAAATCTGAGATCCAGATAGAATCTCACTCACTCCTGACATCTTTCAGAACTATCAACATCGTTGATACAACCTTCTCAAATATCTTGACGGATATCACTTCAATCTTCTCACATAAGACAATCCCACCAAAATAGAAAATGAACAATTTCAGCTACCGAGGAAATTCTACAGAGATTGTCCATTACAATAAATTTTATCTGACAAAAAAATAGATGGGCTTTGACACTTCAATAAATCATGAGTAACTATATGCCAATGGTAAATGAGCAAAATCCTGAAACTCTTATTCAACCAAACCAATATCAACTCAAACAACGACGGGGTATTTACATCAACATAGGGGACGCTTTGGTTAAAAACAAGTATCTATTTTCTGATGAGGAGGCGAGTTTTTACGAAAGCATCGACCTCATTTACCGAACACTCTGCAGTATACTCTACAATTT
>DASRUF010000030.1:0-5198 GCA_035655575.1 Bacteroidota bacterium
ACAATCGTAATAATCTCCTCTTTGTTCAATTCATTGATCGCTTCTAACATTTTGATTTCGTTTTCCATATCCAGACCATAGCCGCTCTTGATCTCGACAGTCGTTGTTCCCTGACGAAGCATAGCGTTGAGTCGGCGGCGAGCTTGTTTTTTCAACTCCTTCTTGGAAGCGGCACGCACATTGTTAACTGAGCTGAGAATGCCGCCGCCGCGAGCGGCAATTTCCTGATATGATAAACCTTTACTTCGCAGGGCAAATTCATCTTCCCGACTTCCGGCAAATACAAGATGAGTATGTGCATCGACGAAACCGGGAAGGACGACTTTGTTTAAACAATCCAGTACTTCGGTTTCTTTTAAGTTGCCCATCGAGAGATCCTCCATCCTGCCGATCCAAGTAAAGATTTCATTCTCGATTAACACCGCCGCATTCTCAATGATTCCAAGCTCGCTTGTCCCTTTTCCCACTTTTGTGCGCTTGCCGTGAGATGGAACCGTAACGAGTTGAGTGATATTGATGAGTGCTAAATTCACATTGTAGAATGCGTAATTCTTGATTCAAGTAGCTGACTTGTGAAGATTACAATCAGCGTTAGATTTTTTGAGTGTATCCAAGATACAGAAAAAGTGTTCTTTTTTCAATTATCACTGTTATCTATGATGGATATTCTCGTAATATTCTACAACGTATTGCCCTCAAATAAGAATAAGTATGGTACATGCGTTACTGCTGGGATGGACGATTCATCAACTTGTCCGAGGTCAACGAAAGTGTTATTTAGCGAGTAGAGTAGAGAATTGGGAAGCGTTGAGGCGGAATGGAAGCCATTCCTTGAGTTGAATCGCATCGATTTTTTTGTAGAAATTAATCGCATGCGTGTTCCAATCAAGAACCATCCATTCCATCCTGCCGCATCTACGACGCTTTGCTTCAGCCACACATGCTTGGAAGAGCTTCAAGCCAATTCCCTGATGACGGTACTGAGGAAGAACAAAAATATCTTCAAGATAGAGAGTGGGTAACGCAAGGAATGATGAATACGTTTCAAAGTAGATCGCGTAGCCGATTGCTTGATTATTGAGGAACGCGAGGAATGTATCATAACGTTTATTCTTCCCAAATGTATCTTGGAGAAGTCGGGCACGGGCAGCCTCGTTGGGCTTTTTTAATTTCTCAAAATTTGCTAAGGCATCGATGAGTGATAGCAATGCTCTGCCATCAGTTTTTCTACCTTGTCGAATGAGTAATCGATTATTCGTTATCTTTGCAGACTTCTTTTTCAGTCGGTTGCTCCTCAAAACCACTACAATGGGATACGGGTTGTGCTGGGTATTTAGGAAATGAGGGATTAATTTTTGAGAGCATGCAGAGAATGAACTCGCTTCCCTTAGCGCTCTTTACATTTTGCGCTAATTTACATTCTTCACAAAGACTGTAGTTGGAAATTTGTGGCACTATCGATCAAGCTTGAGGATTTTTCTTCGTGCTTTCAGCGTCCTGGAGTTGTTCAAGAACTTTTCCAAAACCTTTTGAAACAAGCGTGTCAAGGAGTGTACCAGTAAGTTTTATAGATGGCTCATCGAGATGTTTCAGGCTTTCCTGAGATTTTTTTACGTCCGGTGAAATTGATTCGCTGATGGAGCGGATTGAAGGATCGTTAGTGATTGTTGCGTTGGGGACGTTCCCACTGGGACTCAATGCAAATTTGGTGCTGAGATCCTTTAGCTGTTGGTAAAAATCATCAGGTATTTCCTTTGCAGTCTTTGTAAGTAATTGACCAATTTCAGGTAACCGCGTATCAAGGGAATGACCTCGATAATTTGCTGAGGATGTGACACTTGATGCGGTTTTTGCTGTGTATGCACCCAAAGAAGCGGCTTGCTTGGTTCTGCTTAAACTGCCTCCATGGTGCTCAATCTGATCGCCAAGCGTTGAAAGCCCATAGTGTAGTGATTTAGCCATAGATTCCAGTCCTTTGCGAACGTGCTCGCCATAACTAATAGTTGATTGTGCGGAAATCTTTGCGGCTTCGATCTGTGAAAGTTCTTGTGTGTAGGAGATCAGGAGCTGAGTAGTTCGTTCGATGTCAAATTGTATCCGATCGATCATGTGAGTATTTCTCATCTCAAAATAGTATTCACGTGCTTTATAAAAATGCCAGAGCGCAACCTGCATTGTCGATTGAAGTGCTAGTGGGTCGCTGCTGATGGTCGCCATAGCTTTTTCACCGATGTGGAGATTAATTGCTGCCTCCCACTCTTTCGATCCCAGTCGCATAAACCATTGTCGGGCTGCAACAAGATCGGAAAGGTCATCAACTTGGCGAATCTCTTTCTCAATGCCGCGCTGGGCATATCCCATCGCAGTCATGTAAGCAGTGACCGCGGCAGGTTTATTCACACCGAGTTCTGAAAACAACCGGAACGCTACGATGAGTTGATCGACAACCTTGTCGGAGAGGTTGCCTTTGAGATAATGGTCTTTTGCTTTGTTATACACTTCGTTTGCACGCTCTAAGGATAGCTCGGCTATTTCACGGTAGCGTTGCTTGAGGATTACACTTCGTTTTGTATGCTTATCGAGATATTTCTTGTCGTTGTTGCGAAGCGCCTGGATTGCGTCTCGAACTTCTCTCAGTGAAAGACATTCAGAGATATTGTTGCTGCCGCAGAGATAACACTCTGCTCGCGCTCCTTCATAATCGATCCAGCGATGTCCACAATTGGTACACCGCTCCATTCCCAACTTCGTTGATGCATTGTTCATTATTGCTTTCTCTCCTGAAGTTGTCGCATCAATCGCTGATATTCGTCTTCTGAGAGCTCACCGAATGCATATTTCGTCTCAATGGTTTCACGATCAAAATGATGCCGAGCTTTTAATGCTAGTTGCTTATATGATTCGGCTGCTTTGATACGAGCAAAGCCACGCAAGGTCTCCATCTCTTCCTGATAAATTACACTATATTGAGTAGCATCGGTTAAAAGGTCAAGAGGTTTTTCGCCTTTTGAGATACGGCGAAGATTGGTAAGCTCGGCAAACTCTTTCGTACTGATGTTCTGCAATAATTCCAGCGCAGTTTCAAACTCCTTCGCTTTGTAGTAACAATGATAAGCGCACTTAAATTCGTTCTCTTTCATAAACCAATCGGCTGCTTCTTTGTATTCATCGGCAGATAGAGATGCTCGATCATAGATGAAAAACGTAGTCATGGAATTACCGCCGGCACGTTTCGAAGTGCCAAGCGTCTTCATATCATTTTCCACCCAATAGTACCATTCCTCTAATTCCCTTCTGTTTTCTTGACGTACGAGCTGAAGGAATTCATTCGTACGATTCCATGCTTTGAAAAATGTGTACGCCAGGAGTGCAATATCGAGATTATGGGGATTACTTTTCAATGCCTGTCGTAGTATCTCAATCAACTTTTCTTTTTCATTACCGGGAAGAGAGAAGAATAATTTAATAGGAATTCGTGGAATTTTTCTTTGAGTCCGCATGTGATCCACGAATTGATAAGTCCGCTGGATATTCGAGGAAGGCATCTCGAGCTCAAGTTGTTCGAGAATATTGTAAAAACGTTCTGCCTGAAGAACCTTTCGAATTCCACTATACCACGGAGTTTCAGCATCGCGAAATGTGCTATCGAGGAAGAGCCGCCAGGAACTCAATATGCTTTCAGCGAAGGAGTTTTCTTTTAACGGGAGTGTCGTTTTGAAGATGTCGATCAAGTTATTGTCACGGGCAAGGATATCATCAGCGCCATTAGTCTCTCGTAGAACATGCATCAGAAAATAATGTCTTATCCAGGGTCTTGTTTGCGATTCATTGATGGGGTGATGTTTTTCCTTCTTCTCCTTTGTCGCTTCAATGACAACTTGAGGGTACAACCCAACGATTCCAAGGTGGAGACGATCTTTACGGGACTGAAAAATTTTAAGTTTGTTCATAGAATGAAAAAGCTTTGAGTTTTACCTCTTATCTGCCACTTAACTTTAAATTATCTGTAGAATCCCTAATAAACAAAGGATTTAAAATTGGAGTAAATATACAAATTTTTTTAAGGAAGTCCACATTTCACTGCCTGAATTACATGCTTTCTTCAAAAATTGGTAATTTTAAACGAATTTAATCGTTTTTATTGATCGCTTGGATGATATCTTGGGAGAGTTTGTGAAGATTACCGTCTTGGTTTGTCAACTGAGCGTATTTTTTTAGGAAATCCACAGGTCCCTGAGAAATGGTTTCTATAAGCTCTTGTCTGCCGGATCGAATATCAATTTCGCGTGCCATGAACATACCTGTCATTGAACCATAGCTTTCCCAATAACCACTCAAATTTGCAGTGCGCAGAATTTCAGAAATACGCTGGGGTGCGAGTTTATCTGAGAGAAGTTCTGAGGCGTTTTTATTAAAGGTAGAAAAAGCTTCTTTTGTCCTGTTATACCAATCTCGAGGAAGATAACCTCGCCCGCTCTGGTCAAGGGAAAGATAATACGCAATACCTTCGTTTTGGGTAAGATCGAGTAGGTCGTTGAAAGGATTTCTGTGCTTTCGGTAATATTGTTTCCATGTTGGAGAGTTGTCTTTGTATGCACCAAAGGCAGCATGGAAAACTTCATGTGCAACAACACCAAGCAGCGAGATGAATCGTTCTTCTAAGTCATCACCATAATGCACTGAGTGTGCAAGATTGATGACGATCGTAAGCTCCCCACTGTCTTCTCCGACGAACTGAGGCGCATCCCCATGCCAGATAATTCGACGTACGTATGCGTCAACATTTTCATGACCGAGAGCAACAACGTAAATGGGTATCGAAATATTCACCCTAACATCCTGAGGAAAAATCTGCTCAACTGTGGCTACAATCCTGCGATGGAAATTACGTTTCTTAATTTCCTGAAAAAGCTCTTTGATAGCGACGACATTTTTTCGTGCCTCTTCAAGATGGTACGTATCATCTCGTATGATTTGGTGATATTTGAGAGAGTCGAGATAGGGTTGAAGGAGGTCTGTCACAGATCGACGATTAGCTATCAAACCTGTGGTGAACGCTGCGATGAGATTGCCGCGAAGCTCAGCAAGTGTTTCCGTGCTTACAGGTTGATCTTCGTACAGTTGAATCGTTTGTTCGGCGGAGGAGTAATCGAGTATGAGTTGGACGTTGAAATTGTCTTGGGAAAAAGCGATATGGA
>DASRUF010000031.1:0-4693 GCA_035655575.1 Bacteroidota bacterium
TTCGGGTTTGTAATCGACGTACATACGCATGAGCCGAACACCGTTTACGTTGTCCCGATCAAAAGCGACTCTGAACACTTTCCACCCGAAGGGAAGCTCCGCGTATACCGCAGTCGCACAGGCGGAAATGAGTGGGAGGCGCTGACAAAGGGTCTGCCCCAACGCGATTGTTACGTCAACGTCCTGCGCGACGCTATGGCAGTCGATTCGCTCGATAAGTGCGGTGTCTATTTCGGCACTACCGGCGGACAGGTTTACGTATCATCAGATGGCGGAGACAACTGGAACACCATCGTTCGGGATTTTCCTGCGGTACTGTCTGTAGAAGTTCAAACACTACGATGATCCGTGTCGTACTTCCATATCATTTGCGTACTCTGGCAAAGGTCGATGCTGAGGTACAACTTAATGTAGAAGGTCCCGTTACCCAGCGTTCCGTTCTTAATGCTCTCGAAGCACACTACCCGATGCTTGCGGGGACTATTCGTGACCATGTAACGCAACAACGCCGACCGTTTCTGCGGTTCTTCGCATGCGGGGAAGATCTTTCTCTTGAGTTGCCGGATACCCAGCTACCGCAAAGGATCGCCTCGGGAGAAGAACCTTTTCTTGTTATAGGCGCCATTGCCGGCGGGTAGTTTGTTGTTACTCGCCGCCAAATCTATACTTCACGGTCTGTTATTTCCGACGAAGTTGATGCGAGTAATAGAATGGAATGTAAAAACAATTCAGCGGGAGATTTCGAGAATCTTATATTCGAGTGTGCCTGCGGGAACTGGTATCTTTACTTCCTCACCTTGTGTTTTTCCCATGAGTCCCTTCCCAAGTGGCGAAGTCACCGAGATTTTATTTTTCTCAAAATCTGCTTCTTCAGGAGAAACAAGCAGATAGTTAACGACTTCCTTTTTTTTCAAATTTTGTAGTTTAACTTTCGAAAGAATGTACACTTTATCGTTCGGTAGCTCTTTACTTTCGATGATCCGGGCACGAGATAGTGTCTGTTCGATTTTTGAGATGCGGAGCTCGAGATGTTGTTGTGCTTCCTTTGCAGCATCGTATTCGGCATTTTCAGTTAGATCACCATGACTTCTTGCCTCACCAATCTTTTGAGCCATCTCCGCCCGTCCCTTTATCTTTAGATCATGTAACTCATGTTCCAGCTCAACTAAACGCTCCCGAGTCAAATAAACAATTCCATTATTCTTAGTATCTCCCATACCAAGCTCCTAAAAAGTCAATTATCACAATTGTACATTTCCGATAAGATAAAAAGAAAAGCCATCATCCGCCCAGAGGGGATGGTGGCTAAAGATATATTTGATTAGAATTAATCTACAATAAGAAACTTTCAGAAGCAAGAAAAAAAATCATTATTTCTTGTCCACCAGGATGAGGTGTCCCAGTTTATCTCTTTTCGTGAGAAGGTACTTTTCATTCAACTGATGAGCGGCGGCTTCGAGCGGTACTCGTTCAACAATTTCTAAGCCATATCCGTGTAAACCGACAACTTTTTTCGGATTATTTGTCATCAACCGAATTTTACCAACGCCCAAATCCCGCAATATCTGAGCACCTATTCCGTAATCTCGTAGATCAGGTCGAAAGCCAAGTTTTTCATTCGCCTCCACGGTATCTAATCCTTCATCTTGAAGCTTATAGGCTTTTAATTTATTCGAAAGCCCGATCCCACGACCTTCCTGTCTCATATAAAGAACGATTCCACTTCCTTCTTTTTCAACCATCCTCATCGATGCATGCAATTGGTCGTTACAATCACAGCGCAATGAGCCAAAAACATCACCGGTTAAACACTCCGAATGTACACGCACTAACACCGGATTGGTGGGATGAATTTCTCCTTTAACAAGCGCGATATGTTCTTTACTGTCGGTTTGGCTTCGATATACATGGACATCAAATTTTCCGTATTTGGTGGGTATGCTCGTAGAGACTACACGCTGAATCAACTTCTCCCTCTGCATTCGATATTGAATGAGATCTTTCACTGTGATAATATGAAGCTGAAATCTCTCAGCAATTTGAATCAGCTCAGGAATCCGCGCCATTGTTCCGTCTTCATTCATGATTTCACATAATACTCCGGAGGGATATAGTCCAGCAAGAATACATAAGTCTGTTACTGCTTCAGTATGACCAGCGCGACGTAATACACCACCTTCCAATGCCCGTAATGGAAAGATATGGCCGGGACGTGCTAAATCGCTCGGCTTTGTTTTTTGATCAAGCAATGCTCTAACAGTTGCTGCGCGATCGAAAGCAGATACTCCGGATGTCGTTCCATGAATATAATCGACGGAAACTGTAAATGACGTTTCGTGAAGTGACGTGTTACTCTCAACCATCATATCAAGAGCAAGTTCTTTTGTTCTTTCGGGGGTTAATGCTACACAGATGAGTCCACGGGCATACTTTGCCATGAAATTGATGGTCTCAGGAGTACACTTCTCTGAAGCGATAACAAAATCACCCTCATTCTCACGATCTTCATCATCGACAACGATAACAATTTTACCTCGTTGGATCTCGTTTACAGCTTCTTCAATCGAGCAAAAAGGTGATTTTTTATTTTCGGTCTGTTTTTCTTCTTTCATGTTAAAAATTTAATTTGTAGTTCCCTCTGGTGTACCTTCCCTATTGATCGAAGCAACACCAGATCTTTCCAATTTTACCTTCAGATTATCAGCAATTTGAACGAGTAAAGTTTTTTCCTCGACTCCAACAACAGTTCCATGAATCCCACCGACGGTAACAATTTTGTCTCCTTTCTTTACACCTTCAAGTAACTTCTGTCGCTCTTTTGAACGCTTTTGTTGCGGACGTAGAATCATGAAGTAAAAAATAAGAATGATGAGCGCAAACATGATCACGGTACTCATTATTCCACCGCCCGGATCGCTTTGAACAGCTTGACCTAAGAAATATTGTAGATTCAATTGATTCTCCATTACATTTTATTTTAATGAATCAAGAGCAAATAGCAAGCTCTTGTTGAGATATAAAATCTTGTTCTTCTTTCCATGGAATGAATCGCTGCTCCACGATTGCCCGACGAGCCTCCAGCATCAACCATTGATAGAAATAAACGTTGTGAATAGTTGCAAGTTCAAGAGCGAGGATTTCTTTCGCCTGGAATAAATGTCGAATATACGCTCTTGAAAAATTTCTACAGGTATAACATTCGCATGTTTCATCAACAGGAAAAAAGTCCTCTTTATATTTGGAGTTTGTGATATGAATTTTCCCTTGCTTTGTAAAGAACATAGCATTTCGACCGTTCCGAGTTGGAAGAACACAATCAAACATATCGATCCCGCGCTCAATCGCATTGAGTAGATTTTCCGGCGTTCCCACCCCCATCAGGTAGCGAGGTTTGTTGTGCGGTAATTCTTCGGTACAAAGATCAACGATATCATACATTTGCTCGGTCGGTTCTCCAACCGCAAGACCACCAATTGCATAACCATCGAAATCCATTTTGCAGAGCGTTTGTGTTGAATATTTTCGAATTTCGGGATAAATACCCCCTTGGACGATACCAAATAGCGCCTGAGTATGGTCGTACAAAGATAATGAATTTCTATGACGTTCAAAACATCGTTTTGCCCATCGTAGAGTTAACTCATTCGATTCCGCTGCACGATCGAACGTACTCGGATAAGGAATACATTCATCCAAAACCATTGTGATATCAGCACCTATTTCACGCTGGATATCGATAACTTTTTCGGGAGTGAACAAATGCAACGAGCCATCAATGTGTGAACGAAACTGTACACCATCTTCATGCACAGTCCTCAATTCAGATAGACTAAAAATTTGAAATCCCCCACTATCTGTCAAGATGGACTTATTCCAACTCATAAATTTCCCGATACCACCCGCTCGATTGAGAATATCTGTTCCCGGGCGTAAGTAAAGATGGTAAGTATTACTCAAGATAACTTCGACGCCGATCTCGTCCAACATTCGAGGCGTCATCCCTTTGACGGTACCTTGTGTTCCCACAGGCATGAATGCAGGAGTCTGAAAAATACCATGATCAGTTATGCATTTCCCACATCGTGCTCTGCCGTCGGTTGATAGAATTTCAAATTTCATACATGTCAAGTTAAAGATTTTCAACCCAAAATGCAATCCGACGAATAACCAATTACGAAATCACAGGTAACCGTTTCTGCTTGAGATGCCAATAAATGATGAGTGATGATAGAATTCCTCCTACTGCATCAGCCGTCATATCCCACACATCAAAAGTCCTCCCTGGTACCGTCCCTTGATGCACTTCATCCAATATCCCATAAAAGATTACGATGAGAGCTGCTATAATTATTCGCCATAATCGAGAAGATGGTGATTTTGATCGTCGCTCAAATGCTCGATAAACGAGTAATCCAAAAATGAAAAAGATTGAAATGTGCAAAACTTTATCATAGGTGAAAATTTTTAGATCGGGAAATTTTGTGGCGGGGATAGATGAGGCAACAAAAATCAAGATTGCCCAAAGAAATGCTGGGAATTGATATTTGACAAAATGATTAATAAGATTGTTCATCGAGTACGCTTGGCTCCTTCAATCTGCATCAGTGCGTCGGGTATATATTGATTGATGTCCATTGCCAATAAAGATTTTTCTCCAAATTTATCTCTTGCCATGTCACCTGCTAATCCATGG
>DASRUF010000032.1:0-3069 GCA_035655575.1 Bacteroidota bacterium
CATTGAGACCATTTTTCACCCAGTTAATATATTTGATGAAATTTCTTTTGAGACATCAGCTACAATCTCGTTATCAAGCGATTGCTCAGATTTACCGAATGACAACCGTAACCTGTGTATCCGAGCGGCAGAAATACTCAATCAACAGTATCATGTTCAACAAGGTATTCACATGGTACTAAGAAAGATGATTCCTATTGGTGCAGGATTAGGCGGGGGAAGCTCTGACGCAGCAACTGCTTTACGTGGATTAGTTAATTGTTGGAATTTAAGTATTTCTGAACAAGAACTTCACTCTTTAGCATTACAACTCGGCTCCGATGTGCCTTACTTCCTTCGTAACGATTCGGCTTATGCTACTGGTCGTGGAGAAATTCTGGAGTATTTCCACCTCGATCTCCCATATTGGATTGTTGTTGTGTATCCCAACATCAACATCTCAACTTTATGGGCATATCAGAACATAACAATCCAATCTCGACAGAGCAGCATAACCTTAAAGGATCTCCTTTTGGAAAACATCAACAACCCGAAACAATTGAGAGCGCTACTCCAGAATGATTTTGAACAACTCATTCTTCAGAAACATGAACCTGTGGCTCGTGTCAAGCGAGTACTTTATGATTCTGGTGCTGACTTTGTACAGCTTTCAGGCAGTGGTTCGTCGGTCTACGGACTATTTCTTGACGAATCACAAGCGCGTAACACTATGAGCGAATTGAGGAAACATCATCAAACCTTTCTCACACCCCCAGCTTTTCATGCTCAAACCCAATGAAAATGGAATTTTATCCATGAACGATCACCATGGATTGAAAAATATTTTTACGAGATTCTGCTTGAACGTCAGATTCTTGATAACCCTGATAGCGCTTACCCTCGTACCGACACGATCAAAAGCAAATGGACAATTGTTTTTCGAAAAAAACACTACTATCGATACACTCGATGTTTCAATATTAGACACAGTACCCAAACCCGTTCTACCAATTTACGGCATAGGTTCCATCAATCAATTCCTTCCTGAAGAACAAGTCATCACGGATTCAATGATTAATTTTTCCAATTATAAGTTTGGGGGTGATTTGTTGAACAGTGTTCCGGGTATTTTCATCTTTGACCTCGGAAGTTTTGGGCAATCCCTTGGCGTCACTTCGATGGGATTGGATGCCCGGAGTATCGGTTTCCTGAGTGACGGCATATCATTGAACGATCCATTGACAGGAATTTTTAACCTCAATCTCTACCCCACGGAACACATTGAACGGATTGAGGTCGTTCGTGGAACTCGCGCCTTTTTGTATGGCCTTAATAGCACAGGCAGTGTCTTTAATCTTATCAGCAAAAGTAAAAAGGCAATACGACCATATTCAAAAATCCGTTACAGTGAATCGGCGTACGATTATGGGACCTTCGATGGAATGTTTAGTCAGGATGTTGTTCGTGGAATGAACATGATGATCGGTATTCAGCACCCGACGTACGGGGGAAGATTTCCAAATAGCGAATATGATGCTTGGAGTGTCAGAGTAAAACTCCGTTACAATGTCAGCGATGACGTAAATGTCTTCGCTACAGAGTTATATAATCAGACCCAGCTCGGTCTGAACGGAGGCATTGATCCATCTACTCCTCCATCACTGAGATTTGAACCGTTACGCGCTACCCTCCGCAACACTGATGCATACGAAAAAGTAACACGACATGATATCCAAGTCGGCGGTGCTCTGAAGCTTTTTCCAGATTCAACATCGATCACAAAACTCACGTTGTTTCATTCAACGAATCTGAGAGAATACAGAGATGAAGAGAATAGAATTAGTGCTAATAAACTTTTTGTTACTCAAGACCACTGGTCACAATGGTACGGAATTTATCTATCCCAACAATTGAATAGTGAATCCTATCGACTCGAGGTAAGTACCGATGTTCAATCTCGTGGAGTTATTGCAAGCCCCACGATAAATCAACACATCGAAACCGCCACAAATTTCCGTGGCGCTCTCGATATCCTGCTCTCAGACCAAATTCATTCATCCCACTATGCTCGTTTCGACAGATATATGAACAATTCACCACTATCATATGGAAGTGATCTCACCATCACGCCCATGGCATGGCTGACGATATTCGGTGGTTATTCTACATCGTACCGATTTCCAACCCTTCAAGAAATATACTGGCGGGATTCAATCGTAAATGGTGGTAACTTTTCTCCCGAACGCCATCATCTTTTTGAAGCAGGTGTACGAATGGGGGATGGAGGATCCTCATTTCTCGAGCTTATCCTCTTCAATCGGACGATTATCGATTATATCGGAATTCTCCAGACAAATCAACAATACCCCTTCCCTACGTTACGCTTCGATCAACAACCAAAACATACTCTTCGGGGATTATCAACAAGAGCATCATTACGATTCGGAGATTTCTTTTCAGAAGGACGAGTTCAATATCTTGAGTCTCCTGATAATACCGTGCCATCTGTTTTCCCAAAATGGAGTGCGGATGTTGGAGTGTATTATTGGGCAAAATTATTCACTAATCACCTTAATTTAAAACTTGGTGTTCAAAGCAAACTTCTCAGCAGTTACATTGGTGCAGAATTTAATCCGCAAGCATCGATGTATCTTCCAAACAGTTCATCCGTACCTAACAGCGTGGGGACGCTCGACCTGATCATCCTTGCTCACATTGGCAGTGCGTATATCCATTTCATCTGGGATAATATCCTCGATCGTCAATATTTCATTACACCTGGTTATCCAATGACAGACCGCGCACTCAGATTTGGTTTAAGCTGGGAATTCTTAGATTAGTGAGTATATAAGAGTACGGAGTATTGAGTATAGAATAAAAAAGAATGAACTCTAATCTACGATCTGTAATCCAAATTTCGATCTTGCATCATGAAGCTTGAAACCCAAGCCTCTCGACGAGTCGAGTCATCGACAAAACCCGAACCTCACACCCCTGTCATCTCCATCTTCGGAAGCTCGCGTCTACAGCCTAGTAGTACAGAATATCAAACTGCGTACGAACTCGGTAAGCGGCTCGCCGAAGCAGGAT
>DASRUF010000033.1:0-5135 GCA_035655575.1 Bacteroidota bacterium
AGAAGGTTTTCAGATTTTTTTCCAGAGGTCCTGGTGCTTCGAGTGATGCTACCGCAATCCCTCGTTGGTATTCAGGTGTTTCCCGAATCACGAGGGGTTGAGTTAAATCCAATGTTAGTAAGTCTTTTTGTATAACAAATCTCTCAATTTCCGGTATCATACCTTGTATCGTTGTCATCAGATCATCTTTTTTGCAATGATCGAGTGCAATTTTATCAAGGACTTTTTTGATGATCGTTAATTTGTCCATACCCTGTGGGGCGTTGCCGTAGTATTCTTTGTAAAGCGGTTCAGCAAGGTTATACATTTCTTGATGAACACGGTCTTTCTCGGCAAGGGCTTGTTGAAGCAACTGTTCAGCCGTGAGATTCGATTTCAAGGTAAAGGTAAGTTTTTTTTGGAAGAGATCTTTTCCGATGCGTGGATCCTTCATTGCCTTTGGCAAGAGCGACTTCTGGAGGAATGTTTCAAAATTTTCAAGAGCTGCGATCGCGATCTTTATCGCCGATCGTATTTCCGTCTGAATTTCCGGACGAGCAGTTGACCCCGCTTTGGTTAGCTCGTCTTTGAATATTTTTATATTGCCCTGATTTTGTTGGATTGCAGTTTCCACATGCATCCTCGGTGCTTCACTTAAATTCTCTTTTGCCTTGTACAGGAAGTCCGGAACCTGTTTGGCTCGTTCAATTGCATTTCGTAGTCGTTCCTCAAGGGGTGCAAAATCCTGATAGATCAATCCTGCGATGGAATTACCGATGGCTTCAGTGTACACAAGGGGATTCCAAGTGTGCTCTCGTAATTCTTCAATTGAAAAAAATATTTCGTCGATAGTCTCTGAAAGAACTTGATAATCAATGTATTTTTCCTTTGACAATTTTTTTATCTCGACTGTTCCGAGTCTCCGTTCTATGGTGGAGAGACCCCTCAGCTGAAGTTGGAAGGATGTAAAACTCACATCGTCAAGCATACTGTCATAATCATGGAAACCGATGGTTGTTGCGGAAATCGGGTTTGCGACGAAATATTTTTTGAGGAAATCTGCAACGATTTGATCGAACTCTGCGTCTTCGGTCTGAGCGAAAGAAGTCATTGTAAGAATAATGAAGGAAAATAGTGCCAGGAATATCTGTGCGAATTTCATACAAGTTGCTACGCGAATGTAGTAGATTGTTTAATATTACGTGGTGAATATAATGAGAATGTTCTGGCAAAACAAGGTGAGAGATAGTTGAGCGAATCTTTTATAGGCTCGGACGAAAACTTCATCCCCGCTGAATCTCCCCTTCTCCACTTTTGGAGAAGGGGAGACAAAGAGGGGTTGAGGTCGGAAACACTAACTTTTCGCCCATGTCTCAAGAACTCAATCAGCATCTGAAGCATTCCTTGACAAAGTGAGTAAAAATTTATATTATTTACTTGGTTTAAACAAAATCTTATCAATAATCCATTCATGTCTAACGAAAACACTATAAAAACAGAGGAAGAAGGTACATCTCAATCGCCAATTGAAGCATCTCAAGAGCAAGCCGAAGTCTCTGAAGTTGATCAATTCAAACAAAAAATCAATGAGCTGGAGAATACTCTTAACCAATATAAAGATCAGCTCCTCAGGAAGGCTGCGGAATTTGAGAATTATAAAAAGCGAGTAGGGAATGATTATTCTTCGATGATAAAGTTTTCGAATGAGGAATTAATCGAATCCCTGCTTCCCGTTATCGACGACTTCGAGCGTTCGATGAAGATGAGAAAAAATACACACGACATGGTTGACAAGGATAATGAGTTAACATTCATAAAGGGAATCGAGCTTATCCAGAGCAAACTAATGAAGATACTTGAATCTCGTGGACTTAAACATTTTGAAGTCGTTGGAGTACCATTTGATCCACATTACCACGACGCTTTACTTCAAGTTCATAGAGACGACGTTCCACCACATACGGTCATTGAAGAAATTGAAAAGGGCTATATGCTCCACGATAAAGTGATTCGTCATGCGAAAGTAATTGTTTCAAGCGATACTCAGCATACCGAGGAACCGATAAAGAATGTTGAAACCGAATCATCGAATGATTCACCGACTGAAATTAACACGTAACAGCTATGTCAAAGCGCGATTACTATGAGGTGTTAGGGATCTCTCGGAATTCAAATCAAGATGAAATTAAAAAGGCTTACCGAAAAGCTGCTTTAAATTATCATCCCGATCGCAATCCTAACAACAAAGAAGCAGAGGATAAATTTAAGGAAGCTGCAGAGGCATATGAAGTCCTGAGCGATGATACCAAACGACGTCGCTACGATCAATTTGGCCACGAGGCTTTACGGGCTGGTGCGGACTTCCATGGATTTACTGATATTAATGAAATATTTTCAACCTTCGGTGATATATTCGGAGGTGGGTTTGGCGGAAGTATTTTCGAGGAAGTTCTCACTGGAGGCAGATCACGTTCACGCACACGAACTCATGGTGGTATTCCCGGTTCGGATCTGAAAATTCATTTAAAGCTCCCACTTGAAGAAATCGCTACAGGCGTCGAAAAGAAAATAAAGGTGAAACGATGGAAAACGTGCGATTCATGCAAGGGAAGTGGCGCGCGAAGCGGGTCGTCCAAATCGACATGTACAGTATGCAATGGATCAGGAGAAATTCGCCAGGTATCACGCTCAGTTTTTGGTCAATTTATCAATATCTCGACGTGTAATAATTGTCAAGGCGAAGGTCGAATAATCCGCGATGTATGTACTGAGTGTAGAGGTGAAGGAAGAGTTCAGGGTGAATCAACAATCCAAATTAATATTCCGGCGGGTGTATCCGAAGGTAATTATATCCCGCTCCACGGAGAGGGTAATGCCGGTATTCGAGGAGGACCATCAGGCGATTTGATTGTTGTTATCGAGGAGGAACCCCATAAAATTTTTGTCCGGAATGGCGATGATATCGTTCTTGATTTACTGATTAGTTTTCCCGAAGCAGTGTTTGGTGCTGATATAGAAATTCCGACCTTAAATGGTCGAGCGCGGTTACATATCGACCCTGGAACACAATCGGGGAAAATTCTTCGCATGCGTGAGCGTGGCATCAGACAATTGCAGGGACATGGGAGGGGTGATCAACTTGTACGTGTGAACGTCTGGGTTCCAACAAATCTTCCGAAAGAAGACAAAGAGTTATTAAAGAATGTTGCAAAGCGAGAGAGCTTTCAACCCAAAGAGGGTGATAAGTCAGCTCATTCAGATAGGAGCTTTTTTGAGCGAATGAAAGATATCTTCGGTTAAGACTCACAATCTGATACATCAACTCTGCCGCTAAACGTCAATGGGTTTTCTTAGTAAATTTAATCAACTATTCGGTTTTACTCAGACTGAAAGTCGTGTTGTCTTGTTTCTTATTATTACATTCCTTTTTGGTTTAGGAATTAAACTTTACCAGAGTGAGACCCGCGATCAGGAAGTCTTCGATTATTCGTTCACTGATTCGGTGTTCGAAGCACGCTCACAATTTATCTCATCCTCGCAACCAACGATAGCTGAACAAAATGATTCCATCGGCCGTGTTGAAAAGCAAGCGTCGTCACGTAAGAAAAATGCTAAGAAAGAGCTGGCATTACTAAGTATAAACATCAATACGGGAACAAAAGATGAGCTCATGAAGCTTCCCGGCGTGGGCGAAGCGACAGCAGAACGTATCATTATTTACAGGGATGAACATGGACCCTTCAAATCAATCGATGAGCTGATGAAAATCAAAGGCATCGGAAAAAAGAAACTAGAAAATTTAGCTCCGTATTGTACAATCGGTAAATGAACTATGCCCAAGGAACTCAGAGCAGGTGTGAGCTTTGATGGAGATACTGCCCAGATTGCAGTTCTCGAAATTCGTGATCAGGATATTGAGTTACGACACATCGAAGTTCGGCAACGTCAAGCCCTTGGAGAACTCTGGTTTTTAGAAGGAGTTCTGCAATTAAAGGAAAGTTCCTTTAAAAAAATGTCAAAAGTTTCTATTGCTTTTGATCATGCAATGGTGTTTCTCTATTGTTTTCCCCTCGATACCTCACTGCATCAAACGGAACAGAATGAGCAAGTCCATTGGGAGTTATCGAATTTTATTCCAAATTATCAGGCAAAAGAATACATCAACGATGTACACATTCTTCGCACTCACGCCCGCGAACAAGTGGCTGATGTGCTCGTTGTTGCTGTCAAGCGAGCTACTCTTTTTCATACACATTCAATGCTTGCAGAGCATAAACTTGAATTACAGATTGCCGATACAAATTATTTCGGTGCCGAGATTTCATTGTTCTCAAACTATCCGGAACTCAAATCGAAATCGGTCGCGTTAGTCTCGACTTCAAAAAATCGTGTTGATGTAGGATTGCTTAAAAACGGTCGACTTACCCATTATCATTATGCGATAATTTCTCCACAGGAGTGTTCAAAATTTTTGAAGGAAGCATTCCAAAACTTTCTTGTATCAGACATTATTTTTTATGGATCCGGCATCACCGTGGAACTTGTTAAGACACTGCGTGAAGAACTTGGTATAAATTCGATTATCCTTAATCCGTTCAGACGTGTTCACATTCCCCCATCCTTGACTGCATTTGACAAATTCATCGGCTATGAGCACCAATTTGCTGCTTGTGTAGGATGTGCTCTCAGGAATCCTTAAGGTGAGAATTATCGCCGGCAGGTATCGTGGACACTTATTACAGCCAATTCGAGATGTTCGCGTTCGCCCGGTTACTGATCGGGTAAAGGGATCGATTTTTAATTCATTGCAGAATAGATTGAATCTCATCGATGCCCGTGTACTCGATCTTTTTGCAGGCACTGGAAGTCTTGGTTTTGAAGCATTGAGCAGGGGTGCTGCCGAGGTTCAATTTGTCGATGATGACCAGGATATTCTTGATGTGTTGAAGTTCAATGCACAAAAATTAGGGTGCTTGGATGAATGTAGAATCATGAGAGGAAATGCACTGCAATTTCTTGAGAATATGAATGATGAGTTTAATCTCATATTTGCAGATCCACCTTACGCATACGAAGACACGTCGATTCTACCTCGGTTGATTTTCCAACGGAAATTGATTAGAAGAGATGGTTTTCTTATCATTGAACATTCTAAA
>DASRUF010000034.1:0-8759 GCA_035655575.1 Bacteroidota bacterium
GGGTTGTAACAAGAGTCGCTGCAATCACACCGGTGATAAACCCGATCGTCGATATCTCATTTGGTGTAAGATGGAGTTTCTCGTAGGAAAACCGTATCAGTACATTTAAAAAGGAATCAGCAAACTTTCGCATCGTCAATATCAACCAATAAATTTCAAGACGAATTCAACAATGTTTTCGAAACTCACGAGAACAATAATTCCGGCGCTGAGTACTGAAGTCAATACTTCCTTTTTCACATCTGAGATGGCGAGAAAAAATCCTTCTGTAGAGTACGTTGTAAAAGGATAGAAGGGTCTTTTTTCATAGCTTACACAATAATCTAGAAAAACGTGTGACGAAAAAAATAATACTGGCACATACGTTTCTAGAAAGATCGACAAAGGGATGATCCATAATAATGCCACGGGTTCTTGAAAAGGGGTTCTCCAGTGATAATGTTTTTCATTTTTTGTTCCATTCTTTTTCCAATAGAGTGGAAGTTTGATCGGATGATCGACCAAGTCAACACCATAACCAAATGCATACGCCAGAACAATGTCCTTTCCTTCAAGACCTAAGACCTGAACGCCAAGCGTTGTCAGTAATATGTGTGGAATTATTGTCACACCGTGGATCCATCTTTATGATTCCGTCGGGCGAGAAATCCATCGACGAACGATTTGAGTAACGCCATCTTATCGTTATCAATCTGCGAAGCTCGGTAAACACAATCGACTGCACAACCTTCCTCACAACCCTTTTCTGTTTTCGATTGAGCGCGAACATCATCCATCGTATAATTCTTTACTGGCTTATTGAGTCTTCCCCGTTGTGATGCACAGAGCTGCACGTTTCCAAACTCATCGATATATAACGAACGAGCGCCAGCCTGACAAATCCAGGAGGGATGTTCCCCCTTGAGCAATCGTCTGCTGTATTCAAAATCAATCATGCTAAAACCAAAATGGTTCGTGTTTTTTCCATAGTAATCCCAGAGGGAGACGTACGGCTCACCCGCGATTGCATGTTGACCAACATCATCGTGCATGACACTGAAACTAATCGGTAACCCCATCTCATCTGCCTCTCGAAGCATCGCATGAACCTCATCCTTCGACTGCTCGCAAAGAACTGCCGCCAGATGAACGTCGAATTTTGCAAGCTTTTTCAATCGTTCTAATTTTGGTCGTAAGGGTCTCAACGTCTTTTGGATGTAATTACTGGGATCTACTTTCGCGGTATCAATACTCACTTGCATATGATTGAGACCCGCATCGTTAAGTTGTTCAATGAGTTTTTCAGAAACTAAAAATCCATTTGTCGTTATAGAAACAGTCGAGTGTTTTCTGCCGTACGATACGATGTCGGCAACTTGGGGATGCATCAAGGGTTCACCACCAAGCAGGGTGATATGAACAACTTCCAATCTGTGAATTGCGTCGAGGCGCTGGCAAACCTCATCGAAGGGAACAGGTGGAGAAAATGTATCGTATTCAGTGCAATACCCACAACTCAGATTGCAGCGACGAGTTATTATTAACTGAGCTTCAATAGGTACTTTTTTTACTAAGATATTAAAGAGCGATCGGATTGGTCGTTCAATTTTCACAAATGATTTTTCTTTCCATACGGTGACACATATTGATTGTTTCGACTGATCGCCGAGTTGTGATACATCATTGTAACCCCATCAATAAAAAATATCATATACTTTTGAGAAGTTCCTCGGCTTTGCTAATATCCTGAAGATGATCGACATCCACAATCTTTGAAAATGAGAATCCTTCAAGTCTGTAATCTTTTTCTAAGAGATGCGCAAGAAAATTTCTCAGACGCTCAATTCTTCGATGAAGGACATATTCTCTTTCTTTGAATATGCGTGATGAAAAAATATATAACCCTCCTGTCACCCACGCCGATTGCTCCATTTTCTTAAAACTTGTTATCCTGTTTTCGCTATTCATTTGAACATACAAGGGGTTTTCATCGTCTATAAAATTTGTTACTGCAAGAATCCCGTCTGCGGTGGGTCGGGATTCTGAATATTTTAAAAAATGAGAAAATTCGTGATCCTGAAATATTGAATCGACCGTAGTCAGGAGAAACCGATCGTCCACCAGAAATTGAGATAGCTCGAATAGACTGTGCATCGAGCTTGGTGTTGATTTCACGATGAAGTGAACTGGGATCTTAAAACTTTTTCCTTCCACAAATTTTTTCACTTCGATTGATGATTCATTCACAATACAAACAGCTTCAGTAATATGATTACGATGAAAGGAATTAAGTAATCGTTCGATGAGAGGAACACCATTCACTTGAACAAGTGGTTTGGGAACCGAAATACCATCAGCCCTGAGTCGTGTTCCTTCTCCTGCGGCGATGATACCTGCTTTCATGATAGAATAATGTATAGAGAAATAATTTTATAATCGAACAATAATGAAGTATTTAGGGAAAACTTCTTCAATAGTAAGTGTAATGCAGAAAAAGTTTTGAAAAGATAGCAAAATTATGCAAGATTTACAACAATCCTAAGGCACGTATTTGATAGATACTCAATAATAGGAGTACCAAATTTCGGGATATCAAGATATTGAGGAAAGATTTGTCCATCGGCTGTTACGGTCACCATCAAAAAACGGCGGGCAAGCATACCGTAACAGCAGCACAGTTACTCGTCTTGGCTTGCCCGCCAGACTGTGTAGCGGACTGGGCTCTCCGCAAAGAAGTTGAGGATATTATCTCACAAAGATATAGAGATCTTGCCCAGGTCTAACGGAGGCTGCTTTGAGAAGGTTCCACCTAACGATTTGTTCAACAGTCACTTTGTACTTTTGAGCAATCGTTGTTATCGTTTCGCCTTTAATAACAGTATGAATGATAAGATCTCCCTCATCCTCGTTTGTGGCAACACGTGATGTCTGAGGAGCTCTTGTTTGTTGAGGTTGTTGAGATGGAGGGGTAGTTCGAGTAGGAGAAGTTCGAACGGGGGGAGTTTGAACCGTAGGAGTTCTCTGAGCAGGTGGAGCTTGAACAGGTGTTGTCTGTACCGGTGTTACTTGTTGTCGTTGACCTGGAGTAGCCCATGATGGTTTTGTCGGCGGAGGTTGTACCGGTTGAGTCTGTGTCGTCGTTTGTTCCGGTTGTGTGGAAGTTACAGCGGGTGGTGTGTAGAGATAATCGGCAATGTTCACCAGCTCCTTCGTGGCTGTTTTACCGATAACGAACATATTCGGAGAAAGCGATGTTTTAACAAGATGCTGAGAATAATTTGCTCGATTCGGATAGACATCCATGCGAATTTGACTTGCTGCAGATACTTCAACGCGCAACTCGGGAGAAGTGTTGATAATAAGCGACGTATCAATGAAATCCTCAGCCCGTAAATATGAAATAGCTTTGAGTGTAGAATTCATCATCGTGCTCGGAATGAATACGCCCTCACTTACCCATTGATTCCCCTGACGCTGCACAACGACTTTATTACCTCCTCGCTGAATCGATATCTGCTTAATCTCACCCGGATCGATACGATAGATCGTTCGTTGTCGCCAGTCTTTTACTTCCCTGTTGATCATCGCAGGAGAAATGCCCTGGATAAGATACACGGTATTGGAAGTGTCGAGTCGTAGAAACGTTTGTTTCGTTGAGGGGTCTTCTTTTCCGATAATGAACGATAATTTCTTTCCATCGTCATTCGTAAGCTTGAATTTCGTTCCCCTGTTATCGACTAAAAAAATCTTTTGCTTTTCAGGATTTGAAGAAACTTGACGCATGAGACGGAATTTCGCAATGCCGTCAACCAACGCGCTAATCGCTTCATCGTCGGCAATGTACCGTACCGGCTCCGTGATCTTCCAGACATCCCTGATACGTTCCAATCGAACGTATTGCCTTTCACGTTCGATTTCCATGCGAACAATGGAAGCAGGATTAAGGGTAATTTGAATATCGGGAACTGTGTACGTTGCTTCAATATCTTCAGGACGATTGACAAAATACACAATCGCCATCATGACGAGCAACAAACCGAGGATGACATACGTAGGTCGTTTCATGGTAATCGTGTTATTTAAAGAGAGATTTATGTTTTCTACGACGAGCTGCTTTCATTCCCATCCGAATAATACCCACGATCACAACGATTCCCGGTGGTCCTGCAAAATTCATATATTTCACCATGGCGCGTGTATTTTCCGATACCTCGTTTAGCGGCTTCGGTGTTACATCTCGTGCTCGGATGGAAGTTAAAACTATATCATCAACCAACCAATCGACCAAATTCATTGTGAACGACGTGTTATCGTGCTTTCGTATATAATCATCGAGTATAAAATCACCATCGCCAACAACTACAACGCGAGTTGAGGGGCTCTTAGAAGCTATCAGTGATCGATCAACCCTCACTCCGGCAATTTTTTGAAGCTCCGCATCCGATCTGCGAGCGTACATACTTCTGAATGACCCCTCAACGGTAGCCGCCAAGGGAATCATACGATCGGTGTATGTCTCGACGGCAAAATTTTGCCTTGGATCGATGACGATTTGTCCATCAGAGTATCGTTTAGATTTTGACGACGAACGAATTAACTCTTCGCCTGTAACGCCTCGAATACTCGCCAAACGAACATCTACTGAACTCACAAAATAAAACATTACCTGCGATAGGTTCCGCACAATCATGTGATCCTGATTAAAATCGGCTGCAATAGGGATCAAGGGATACGCACTTTCTCTCCCGCTCGTTAATTCTTCTATATCTTCCTTCATTTGGATTCGTTCACAGCGTGCATCGGCGACAAGATCGGGGTTGATGATCCATCCATAGGAGTCGAACATATCGTCTAAATTTAAATCCACATATCGGCCCTTTATGAACTGTGAATCGGGAGCTACCATATTAATGAAAAATCCGACTCTTCCTCCCTCCATGATAAATTGATCGAGGATAAACTTCTCTGCGTCCGTAAATCTCCTATTCGGTGCTATCATCAAGACCGACGTAATATCGCGGGGGATTGCTTTTCCTCCTGTGATATCAACGGATGAAATTTGATATTGTTTTGCGAGTGTGCTTCGCAATACTTTCATTTTGTCCAGACTCGGTCCACTAAACCCTGTGAGAATACCAATTTTTCTCGTCTGTTTTGTTTGGACTTTTTTCATACAACTCGTGATGTTGTACTCAAGAAGATCCAATGTGGTAACAATCGGGATTTTATCATGCTGATCTTCATACGAAAATGTTAAACCGACGTATGCCTTTTCCGTTTGAAACTGATCGTTCCTGATAATTTTCACCTGTACGGGCTGGACACCTTCACGAACTGCAGCCCGCTCGATTTCTGGATCGCTCAAAGGATTTGTAAACTCGTAGTGAACTCTTCCACCAGAATTGGCACGATATTCCTCTAATAATTCGTGTACAACACGACGATGATTGTGATACGGCGGCGGGAGTTCTGATGAAAAATATGCCTTCACAACAAAATCATCCTCGAGGGACTCAATGAGCTCTTTCGTCACATCCGAAAGCGTGTATGCCTTATTGGTCGTCAGGTCTATTCGCGTGAACATGCGAGCCGAAATCAGATTCAGGAAAATAATTATACCGGCAGTAATCGCAACTCGGAGAATTTGTTGCCTCCATGTAAAATCTCTCAATTTCCAGATCGCCCTGCTACTCTCTCTGCCGGCAAACATCGTCGCAAGAAGAAGAGCGAGAATGATGACGGAAAGATAATAGACAATATCACGCGTATCCAAAACCCCCCTCGACAAACTCGAAAAATGAGGTAAGGCACCAATATATTCTGCTATCCCCACGATTTGAATAGGGAGATAGATGAGAATTTTATCAAGGAGATAGAGAATGGAGATGACGACGATACTAATGATGAAAGCAACAATCTGGTTATCACTGAGTGTTGAACCAAATATACCGATGGCAATAAACACCCCAACTAAAAGCACTAATCCGAGATAACCACCGAGCAATGGACCGATGTCAATACTTCCAAGTAAGGATATCGAGATGAGATATAGCATAGTCGGGATGAGCGCGCTCGATGCCAAAATCCAAGCCGCAAAAAACTTGCCGAGCACGATCTCACCAGTTTTAATCGATTTTGTTACAAGAATTTCAAACGTACCGCTCCGCCGTTCCTCCGATACTAAGCGCATCGTAATCGCTGGGGCAAAAAATAAGAACAGCACCGGAACTACCTCGAAGAGCAATCTCAACGAGGCAACATTTTGAATAAAAAGATTGCTGGCAACGTATGCACCAGTGAGGAGAAGAAATATAATAATGAAAATATATGCGATAGGCGCATCGAAAAACGATCTTAGTTCCTTGAGAAAGATATGCAGGGTGTTTTTCATGGCGCGTATTACTTCGTCGTCAGCTGATGAAAAATATCTTCCATACGCAGATGTTGCCTATGTAAATCTAATAGCACCAAATTTCTATCTACACAAAGTTGAAAAATTTCTTTCCTTATATCTGCATCATTGCGGGACTCGATGTAGAACTTCAATATTTTATCGCCATCTTCGTTGCCGGATAATGCCGCTACAGCTTCGATGGCTGAAAGATTTTCGAGGTATTCTTGAACTTCCTCAATACTACTGCCGTTGGGACTTTCAAGTTCAACCAGAAAACCAAGACGTCCCTCGAACTTTCTCTGCAGATCGTGGATGGATGTATCTTCAATAATCTTCCCTCTGCCGATGATGATTACCCGATCGCATAGCGCTTGAACCTCGGACAGTGCATGGGTAGAAAGGATAATTGTCTTGTCGCCTTTTAGCTCCTTAACAAATCTGCGGAATTCAAGAATTTGGTTGGGATCAAGTCCATTGGTCGGCTCATCCAACATGAGAATCTGTGGGTCATGTATCATTGACTGAGCTAACCCGACCCTTTGGCGATATCCTTTCGACAAGGCACCGATGTCGATGTGTTTCATCTCTTGGAGCTGAAACGTATCGAGTACTGCCCTGATTCGGTCGGGGATATTTCTCTTTGGAACATCTTGTATCTTTGCGATGAAATCTAAATAATCGATGATGTCCATGTCGGGATAGAGAGGATTCTCTTCGGGTAAGTACCCAATGAGACGATGAACCTGATAGGGATTTTTTTGAACGTTTAAACCGTTGACCTCGACTGTACCAGAGGTCGGCTTGAGAAATCCAGTGATGATCCGGATGCTCGTCGTTTTTCCTGCACCATTCGGTCCGAGAAAACCAACAACTTCCCCGGGGTCAATTTTGAAGGTGATGTTATCAACGGCTTTCACCTGACCAAAATATTTTGTTAGATGCTTTACAACAACCGACATGATCCAGCCTCAATAATATAATCGTTTTTAACCAATAGTGAATGTAATTTATTTTTCACTAATATTCAATTGATACTGTTACAATAATCTACTCGGAAAGTCGTATAATATGATGAATTGAACGGGTGATGATTCTTGCGAAAATCACCTAAAATATAACCAGAAGGGTCGCTGGAAACCCTTATTTGATATAGCTTTCAATCGGTTTCAGGATCTGCTGGACTGTCCATTTGTTTACCTGATAAACCTGAGGAGATCCTGATGTCCGCACCGTAAACTTTGCTGAATCCGGTTGTTGTGGAAAGAAATCGATTGTTACAGAATTTGATGTTTGAATATTAACACTGATCGGCTGGTGACTTGGGTTGATAACACTATCGATGAAATCCTCAGCTTGTAAACTCGAGAGCGTGTTTAAGGCACCGGAAATGACAGCATTATCTAATACCAGAGTACCGTATTTCCAAGAAGCGCTATCACGCTGCAACACGAAATTCTTCGCCTTATATGCAAACGACAATTGACGGATGGAATCCGATGTCGTTGAGAATATTGTTTTATCCCGCCAATCTTTCAATTCCTGATTGAGAATCCATGTCGTTATACCCTCTCCAAGGTACACATCGTTCGAATTTGGTAAACGAAAATACAAATCAGAATAAGACGGACCCATTTTCCCAATCACCATGCTGATGGTTTTCCCCGTTCGATCAGCGACGGTCAACATGGTTCCTGTTGAGTCAACTTGAAACATATTTTGTTTTTGAGGGTTTGAAGAAATCAGACTTCCAACTTTAAATTTTTTCAAGCCACCGAGCATCTGTGCCACCGTCGAACCATTCGCACTGTATCGCCCTGGTGAAGTGATCGTCCATTTACCATCGAGATTCTCAATGATAATCGACTTACCCGGCTTTTGAATTTCAATTTTTGTTGCAATCGCTGAGTCGATGGTTAAATCAACGTCAAGCCCTTTGTAACTCGTAATACGTTCTTCGCCCCTTGGCAGAATGAAATACGCAATCACTCCCAGAATAAGGAAGACACAAATGAGGATTATAGTTTTACTCATCGCAGACAATAAAAATTATTAGAAGCCCCGACTCTCGAGACGTTTTCTCATGGAAATTCTCCAGCGCCACCGCAGTACACCAATAAGAACAACAAGAATTGGCGGTAACGCAAGATTGACACCTTTCACAACAGATTTTGTTCCCTCTGAAACTTCATCTAACGGCTTAGCACCGCTTGCTCGCGAACGGATGGTTGCCAATCCGATATCATCGGCTAACCAATCGATAAGATTACTTGCCATATTGATATTATCCCTGTTGCCACCCGAATATTGATCTTGAAAGAAGTCTCCGTCGCCAACGACAGCAATTTTTGAATCGACACTTGTCACTAACCGCTTCGATGTATCGATA
>DASRUF010000035.1:0-5065 GCA_035655575.1 Bacteroidota bacterium
ATGCTCACGCACGAATTGCAAGTATTATTCGTTACGCTGAAAGTCAAGGGGTTTTTCCTGAGGTTCTTCCTGATGTTAGGAAACTCATACAATCGGAGGAAATAGGATTATTGAAATTACTGAGTCGATTCCGAGATGAAGTTGAATCATGTGTTAAATCGTTTGAACCACACCGACTTGCAGAGTATCTCCACAATGTTGCTGGAAGTTTCCATCAATTTTACCATGTTCAGCGTGTTGTTACTGAAGATCAGTCGTTAACTCTTGCACGTATAGGACTTTGCCTTGCCACAAAAACGATTCTTGCTAATGGGTTTTCCATTCTCGGTATAACTGCGCCAGAGAAGATGTAAAATTTTTGAAATCTTTCCGTTTTTTTGTAAATTTGTATCACCTGTTTTAAATTCTTTTCAAAACATTCTCCTGTTGCACTAATAAAAGGTATTTCGAATGACTGATATTAAAGCTCTTAATGAACGTATTCAACGAGAAAGTGCGTTTGTCGACCTGCTGCAAATGGAAGTGGGTAAGATCATTGTCGGACAGAAGTATATGGTAGAGCGTCTGCTCATTGGTCTACTTTCAAATGGTCATGTGTTGTTAGAAGGTGTGCCGGGCCTCGCGAAAACACTTTCGATTAAAACACTTGCTGCAGCTATTCGCGCAAAGTTCCAACGTATTCAATTTACACCTGACCTACTACCTGCGGATGTCGTCGGAACGATGGTGTTCAATCAGAAAAATAGCGAGTTCACGGTTCGTAAAGGTCCTATCTTTGCTAATTTTATTCTCTCAGATGAGATCAATAGAGCGCCCGCAAAAGTTCAAAGCGCTCTTCTTGAGGCAATGCAGGAACGTCAAGTGACCATTGGTGAACAAACTTTTAAACTCGATGAACCATTCCTTGTTCTTGCTACTCAGAATCCTATCGAGCAGGAGGGCACGTATCCACTCCCTGAAGCGCAGGTCGATAGGTTCATGTTGAAAATCAAGATCAATTATCCCAACCGAGACGAAGAACGCCTCATTATGCGGCAGAACATCACCGATTCAGTACCGCAAGTGAATTCCGTTGTTACTTCTTCGGATATTTTGAAAGCCAGATTGCTCGCTCAGGAAGTGTACATGGATGAGAAAATCGAACGATATATTCTGGATATCGTTTTTTCCACAAGAAAACCTAAAGAGTATAAGCTCGATAAGCTGCAATCTCTCATAAATTACGGAGCTTCTCCTCGCGCAAGCATAAATCTTGCGCTCGCATCAAAAGCTTTTGCATTTATAAAACGACGTGGTTATGTCATTCCTGAAGATGTTCGCGCTATTTGCCACGATGTTCTGCGGCATCGTATCGCAGTTACGTACGAAGCAGAAGCTGAGAATGTAACCTCGGAGCAAATCATCGATGAGATACTCAATACTGTAGAAGTTCCCTAAGGTTGGTATGGAAACAAATGAGCTTCTTAAAAAAGTCCGGAAAATTGAAATTCACACCAAGGGACTTGTCAACCAGATTTTTTCTGGTGAATATCACAGTGTGTTTAAGGGGCGAGGAATGGTATTCAGCGAGGTACGTGAGTATCAATACGGTGATGATATTCGGCTTATCGATTGGAACGTCTCAGCACGATTCAACCATCCATTTGTTAAAGTGTTCGAGGAGGAACGGGAACTTGTTGTCATGCTCCTCGTCGATGTCAGTGGGTCCGGTGAATTCGGCACAGTTCAACAGTTGAAAAAAGATCTAGCCATCGAACTTTGCGCGGTATTAGCATTTTCAGCCATCCAGAACAACGATAAAGTAGGCCTCATTCTTTTCAGTGATATCATCGAAAAGTTCGTTCCCCCTAAAAAGGGACGAACACACATTCTTAGAATCATTCGGGAATTGATAGATTTCACACCCACACATAAACAAACGAGCATCGCTGAAGGATTACGCTATCTGACAAGCGCAATCAAAAAAAGGAGTATCGCTTTTTTAATATCAGATTTCATCGATGAGGGATTTGATGATGCTCTCAAAATCGCTGGTAAAAAACATGATCTTATCGGGATCCGAATTTTTGATCCAAGAGAGGGTGAATTGTCTGCGAGCGGTTTACTTCGTGTTGTTGATGCTGAGACAGATGAGGCAACCTGGATTGACAGCAGCGACCCAAGGGTTCGCCGCAATTATGCTCGATGGTGGAACGACAGAGAGCTTGAGAGAAAGAAAGTGTTTCAACGTTCCGGCGTTGACTCCATCAACATCAGTACGGATCAATCGTATATTCGACCGCTGATGTCCTTCTTCAGAGCACGAGAAAGGAGATGGTGATGAGAAAACATCTTTTTCTTGCCGTTTTCTGTCTCATATCATTATCGTCGATAGTATTTGCACAGGAAGTCCGAGTAACTGCCCGTGTAGATTCTAATACAATTCTCATAGGTGACTGGATTAAACTGTATCTTGAAGTTCAACATCCTGAACATATCACAGTCACCTGGCCCACGATCCTTGATTCGCTGGAAGGATTTGATGTTTTGCATCGTGAAGAACCGACGCCAAAGAAATACAATCAAGGCGTTCTCGAGGCTTCAACCTATACATTGACCGTATTTGATTCTGGCACATATGTGATTCCACCGATTGCTTTTCACTACACCGTTCGCGGTGATACTGTGCGACAGACAGCCCAGACATCTCCATTTCCTATTTTTGTACGAAGTATTGCGGTTGATACGACACAAGGAATAAAAGATATCAAACCGCCGCTCATGGTACCAATAACATTCGCAGATGTACTACCATATATTATCGGGGTCATTATTATCGCGGGGTTGGTTTGGCTTGTGCTCTATATTAGAAGGAAAAGAGCGAAAGGGGAAACACTTCTTCCCCAATCTCCGCCCCGGCCGCCGCATGAAATTGCACTTGAAGCGTTACAGGCGTTGGAGAGCGAGCATCTATGGCAGCGAGGAAAAGTCAAGGAATATCACTCGCAATTGACTGACATCGTGCGGGTATATATTGAAAAGAGATTTTTCGTTCTGGCGATGGAGTTGACCACGGAGGAAATTTTATCAGCGCAGAAAATGATATCGCTTTCTAAGGAAGTGGTAGAATTACTGAAAGAAATCCTTATACGGGCAGATTTAGTAAAGTTTGCAAAATTTCAACCGTTACCTGAGGAAAATGAATTGAGCATGGCTCGTGCCAAAGCATTTGTCGAATCCACAATGCAAGACGTAAAAGAAATAAATGAAGAAGAGCAAGTTGAAGAGGTCAAAGTATGACGGATATAGTATTCGCAAATCCAGAGTATTTTTTCCTATTGATACTGGTTCCTCTGATGATCTTATGGTACTGGAAACGAGGAAGACAACGATATGTTGAGTTGCAAGTCTCAACTGTTCAAGTGTTCCGAGTGATTCCCCGTTCATGGCGCCAACGGTTTCGGCATGTGTTATTTGTACTTCGTACGTTTGTATTGATCTTATTAATCGTTGCGTTAGCGAGACCGCAATCGACGACTCGCGGCGAGAATGTGACCACGGAAGGAATTGACATTGTTCTTTCGACCGATATATCGGGCAGTATGCTAGCGGAAGATTTCCGACCCAACCGGATTGAGGCAGCGAAAAATGTTGCAATCGAGTTTATCGAAGGCAGACAAAATGATCGAATCGGATTAGTAGTGTTTGCCGGTGAGAGTTTTACACAATGCCCGCTCACACTCGATCATGCGATTGTAAAAAACCTTCTTCAGGAAGTTAAAAGTGGTATGATCGAGGATGGAACAGCCATTGGTTTGGGATTGGCGACTGCAGTGAGTCGCTTAAAAGAAAGCAACTCAAAGGGTCGGGTGATAATACTTCTTACAGATGGTGTGAACAATCGTGGATTTATTGATCCCCTTACCGCTGCGGGTATCGCTCAATCATTTAATATTCGCGTATATACGATTGGTGTTGGAACGGTCGGTATGGCTCCCTATCCAGTACAAACGCCATTTGGTGTAAGGTATCAGAACGTTCCCGTGGAAATCGATGAGGCGTTATTAGAAAAAATTGCTGACCAGACGGGTGGCAAATACTTTCGTGCTATGGATAATAAAAAACTCAAGGCTATCTATAATGAAATCGATCGTCTGGAGAAAACAAAAATTGAAGTGACACAATTTCGGCGACATACTGAGGAGTTTTACAATGCGGCGATGGTCGCCGGTTTTTTCTTACTCGTCGAGTTATTATTGTCTCAGCTCGTATTTCGGAAGATACCATGATTCGCTTCGCTCATATCGAATATCTATACGCTCTCGCGTTGATACCACTTCTCTTACTGATATTCTTCTGGGTGAATCGGTTGCGACGGAATGCACTGGAACGGTTTGGCAATCCAACCCTTCTTCAACAACTTATGCCCACGTCTGGCAAATATAAGCGATCGGTAAAGTTCCTCATCATTTGCTCTGGGTTAGCATTCTTGATTTTCGGTATGGCGAATCCCCAGATAGGTACAAAGCTTGAAGAGGTAAAAAGAGAGGGAGTTGACATCATCATAGCAATTGATGTATCGAATAGCATGAAAGCAGAAGACATAAAACCTAATCGATTGGAAAGCGCAAAACAAGGGATTGCTCGATTACTCGATAAACTCCAGAACGATCGTATCGGGCTTATTGTCTTCGGCGGGGAAAGCTATCTTCAGTTGCCCCTCACCGTTGATTATTCAGCAGCACGCCTGATGTTGAATACGATTGATGTCGATGTTGTTCCCATTCAGGGAACGGCTGTTGGCTCTGCGATTAAACTTGCGATGAAATCGTTTGCAGCGGGAGAGAAAAAGCATAAAGTTATTGTTATTATTACTGACGGCGAAAACCACGAAGACGATGCTGTTCCTTCGGCGACGGATGCCCGTAACGAGGGTGTAATCGTCCATACTATTGGAATGGGTTTGCCGGAAGGATCTCCGATTCCAATATACCAAAATACTATCAATGTCGGTTTTAAAAAAGATCGGGATGGAAATGTTATTCTCACCAAGCTTGATGAATTAGGATTACAGCAAATTGCGGAT
>DASRUF010000036.1:0-3566 GCA_035655575.1 Bacteroidota bacterium
GATGGAAAAACCATGAAAGTCTTTGGTCCCGATGACAATGATGGATTATCTTTATTGAAACCCCATATCGAAATTCGTTTTATCACCGGAGATAAAAAAGGATTCCCAATCACCCAAAAAAGGATTGTTGACGACATGAAATACCCATTAGATATTGTTAGCACGATCAGGCGCATTGAATGGATCGAAGAACGCTATCCATTAGAAAGCGTCATTTATATGGGCGATGGCATTTTTGATCATTATGTCATGAAGAAAGTAGGCTATGCCATAGCAACCGCCAATGCAGACCCGTTGGCCAAGAAGGTTGCGCATTATGTTACGGATCGAAAGGGGGGGGATCGTGCCGTCGCAGAGGCATGCTTGCACATTCTTGAGAAATTCTTTCAACCCTATAATCCTGATGCACTTCCAAGCGATCAATTAAAGCTTTCTGGAGAATGGGCCGTATGATCAAACAGCGACTTGAGTCAGTTCTCCATAAACGCTGTACCCTTCTCGGAGTAGGGCCTATGAGTTTGAACTGCGTTAATGCAGTGATTGAATTGGCTAATGAGTATTTGGTGCCAATAATACTCATCGCCAGCAGGAGGCAGATCGACTCAGAAAAATTTGGTGGTGGTTACGTCAACAATTGGACCACTGGACAGCTTGCCAGTCATGTTATTGATAATGACAAGAACGGCCGTGTGATTCTCGCAAGAGATCATGGTGGACCTTGGCAGAACGCATGTGAAAAAGAGGCGGGATTAAGCCTGCGAAGGGCTATGGAATCGGCTAAAAGTTCATTTCGGGCAGACATTGAGTCTGGATTCCAGGTACTCCATATTGATCCAAGTATAGATATCCATGGAACGCCCACATTAGGCGAGGTGCTCGACCGTATCTGCGAACTATACGAATACTGCTGGGCACAAGCACAGCGGTTGGGTGTAAAGATCCTCTTCGAGATAGGAACAGAAGAGCAGAGCGGAAGCACTAACACCCAGGAAGAGTTAGAATATACCCTTATGTCGATGCGTCGCTTCTGCGACCGGAATACGCTCCCTTTTCCAAGCTTTGTTGTGGTCCAAACGGGTACAAGGGTGATAGAAAAACGAAACGTTGGATCTTTCGACTCGCCGATAAGGATTATGGATGAATTGCCCGCGGAAATTCAGGTGCCTAAAATGATCGAGATATGCAACCGTTATAATATATTCATGAAGGCACACAATACTGATTACCTCTCAGATGAGGCACTTCAATGGTATCCACGCTTGGGTATCCATTCTGCAAACGTTGCCCCTGAACTTGGTGTCGCAGAAACACTTGCACTACTCAAACTTATGGAAGAACAAGGCATGGAAGACCTGGCTGAGAGATTTATTCGATTAGCATACGACTCCAATAAGTGGTGTAAATGGACACTTCCAGATAATCATATTCGTGACCGTGATTGTGCAGTAGTTGCAGGGCATTATGTGTTTTCTACGGAAGAATGTAATGAGATCAAACTTGAGGTTCAATCGAGAATTCATAATAAGAATATCGACCTCGATAATTTCCTGAAGGAGCGTGTAAAAGAAAGTATCATGAGATATTTACGAAATTTCCGCCTTGTGAGGACGGCATGAGCCATATCGCCACGATCGTGCTGAACCGCAATCTACCTGATATTACGGATGCGCTATGTGACCGTTTGGAACGAATTGACGGTGATCTCACGGAGGTCTTTGTTGTTGAAGCGGGTTCCGATGATAATCAATTATCCCGTCACTGTACTTGGCTCGCTGATTGGCCGGAAGCCCGTATACATGGCCTCCGCTATCAGAGAGGAATGAATTATGCGCTTAGTCAGCTTTACAATGAAGGGCGCTTTGATCATTACGATGCATTTTTTTTATTGACCAACGATACTGAATTTGGTGAAGAACCGATTCTGGCACCTTTACTGGAGGTGTTATCAGAACATCCGCAGGTCGGACTTCTTTCCCCCTGCTCACGGCGTTGGGGTGAAAGAATGTTGTTGACTGAACTTGACACTCGCTACTTCTGGTACATACACAATACTGCATATCTCTTACGTAGAGAATTCATCGAATCAATCATGGAGAAAGAAGAACCAAACCATATGAATTTCCTTTTTGACGGAAGCAACTTCAGGGGTTATGGAGCAGAAAGCGAAGTTATCGCCAAAGGATATGCAAATGATTGGGCGTCAGCCATTACCACCCGCGCATGGGCCGAGGAGAATGAGACGCACTTGCTAACCAAAGCCGACCTGATCCGAACTGAAACCTATAAGGAAAATCTCCGGCTCTATCTTGAAGAAGGACGAAGCTGGATGCGACGTAAATACGGCTTTAATAGCCGCTGGTCGATGCAGCGTTATGTCAAGTTTTTCTACGACCAGTTTTTTGAATTTCATCCGGAATACGAACGCTACCAAATTTGAGGCGGCAATATGCGTGTGATTGATAAACCTTGGAGCAAGGAAGAGGTTATTTCTATGGGGAAAAAGCCAAATTCACACTGTAATAATTACGGGGGGAATCTTTTAACTACTTTTGATCCTAATGTTTTTGGTAGTTATCATTTTGCGGATGGTGCGTATGTGTATTATTTTTACAAGGCTAAAGACCAAGAAGAAATTGTTATAAATGAATTAAAATCATTTTCTGTATTGTTTTATAAAGGGGATGCTAAAACAGTTATAAATATTGCAAACCAGAACAAAAACATTAAATGTAACGATACGATTCAGGTAGAAAACAGCTCATTAAGAATAAAGGTTGATGGCGGAAATGTTGATTTGCTAATTGCCGGCATTAGGCAATCATCGATATCGGATTCTTCCTTACGTATTACAAAATATGAAAAGATTAAGAAAGTCTCAAAACCCTGGGGATACGAATTGTGGATTAACGGAGAACACCCTGGATATGCAATTAAGAAAATACATATTCATGCTGGATTTCGAACAAGCCTGCAATATCATGATATTAAAAGAGAAACAAACGTTCTCCTTGAAGGAAACGCCAATTTGTATTTTAAAAGTAATAAGAATATAATGGACGATATTGTTAAAGATTCAAATATTTCTATGGTGAACATTAAGGCCTCAACCATAATTGATATAATGCCAAAGGTTCTGCATAGAATAGAATCAATTAGCGATATTGTTCTTTGTGAAGTCTCAACGCCATATTTAAATGATGTTATTCGCGTTTCAGATGATCGAAATAGAAAAAATGGCAGAATAGAAGATGAGCATAAATAAGATGATCATAAATCGTGCAACCGTTTGCATATTGACCGCAGGCAAAGGCACCAGGATGGGTACATACTCAGAAATTATTAATAAAGCTTTATTGCCAGTGAAGCAAAAAGCAATTATATCCCATATTATGGACAAATTTCCAAAGGATTCCGAATATGTAATTGCTCTTGGGTATATGAAAGATCAGGTAAAAAACTATTTGAATATCGTACACGGGGACAGAGATATTAAATTTGTTGAGGTTGATAATTGGGAGGGAACGGGGAGTGGACCGGGATATTCCATGATTTGCTGTAAGCTCCAT
>DASRUF010000037.1:0-2023 GCA_035655575.1 Bacteroidota bacterium
CAAGCATGACATTCGGACCAAGCTCGATACGTTTTGGTTTACGAACTTTCTCATAATCAAATCGGCTTTCACCGACACTGTATTTGTAGGCATAATCCTGAAGCTTACATTCACCAGCTTCATCGCAGATAGGGCAATCAAGAGGATGATTAATAAGGAGAAATTCCATCACTGCTTCTTGGGCATTAATCACTTTAGGAGAATTTGTTTTCACAACCATCCCCTCAGCAATTTGAGTCGCACAGGCGATCACGAGCTTTGGGAACTTCTCAACTTCAACAAGACAGATGCGACAGTTCCCCGCAACGCTCAATCGAGGATGCCAGCAAAAATGCGGTATATGAATGCCATTTTGCCGCGCAACTTGGATGATCGTGAGATTATTTTCTGCCTCGTATTGCTTTCCGTCGATCGTTACTTTTACAGTCAAACCTTGTTTCCCTTTTCTATGCGAATTCTAAGTTTAGAAATTTTCAATCAAACATGAGAGTATTGATAAGTTTGTTCTAACCAGTTCACATAATTGATATGGAACTTTTTTAACTTTTCAATAAACTCTTCAATCTCATTTTTAGGGGGTAAGAATGTTGTTCGGAAGTGAAGAGTGCCAGGTAACTGACCAAACCCGGAACCAGGGACAACACAAATTCCAGTTTCCTCTAATAACGTCATACAATAATCAGAATCCCGTTTCTTGTTGTAAGATTCCTGTTCCTGCACAGACATAGCCTTGAGATCAACGCTTGGATCGTGTGGTAACTCAAACTTCACAAATGCGTACATTGCACCTTGCGGTGTTTCCAGTGACATTCCCGGAATTTGATTAATTTTTTCTCCAAGGATTTCGACTTTCGCTTTTAGATCACCAAGAATCGTATCACGCTCTTTGACGTAGGTTTCGTAACTCTCATCCTCGGGTTGAGGAGAAGCTACCATCAAATAGGTTGCAAGTTGACCAACAACATTAGCACAGAGACTAATGGACTGGAGTTTTACTAATTCTGCCATCACATCGGGGGATATGTTTCGATACTCTGTGTATCCACCACGATGACCACATTCTCCTAAAAATCCTTTCGACACAGAGTGGAAACTGAAAAGTGAGACATCCTTCTCACCGAGATCATGCATGGCTTTTGCGAAAGAATAGAACTTTGCTCTGGGATCGTACACATTCTCCTGGTATACCTCATCAGCAAGAATCGAAAGCTTATACTTTTTCGCAAATCGGATAATCATTTTGATGTTGTCGTACGACAAAACCGCACCAGTCGGATTCCCCGGATTAATGACCGCAATCGCAACAGGATTGAGACCTTCTGCTTTCGCCTTCTCAATGCTCTCGAGGAGAATTCGCTCGTTCAACTGCCAGCGACCAATCTCATCAATGTAATAGCCAATTTGTTTTCCACCATACAAGGTGATGGAAGCACTATAGAGTGGATACTGTGGAACGGGAATCATGAAACCATCATTCGGGTTTTTTAACAAGGCGAGAATAGCTGCCTGAACTCCTTTGCTCGCTCCATCAGTTAAGATAATGTGATCCTTGTTCGCCGGAATTCCATCGCGCCTTTGAATAAACTCTGCGACTGCCTGCTTGACAAAGGGAATTCCTGCGCTCTGAGTGTATGCACCTGTACCGTGTGGATGTTTCTGTAAGATTATCTTTGCCTTTTCAACAATATCCTTTGGATAGAATTTGACAGTTTCTGGATAGCTCATTAGTTCGGGATGTTCGAGTAAGCTCAGCGTCTGTCGAATGTACGTCAGCGGTTTTTGTTTTAGCGCCTGTGGATTGCCAATGTTACAGTAAATTATTTTATGACCCTGTTCTTCAAGCTGTTGTGCTCGGATAACAATCGGTCCTCGGACTGCATATTGTGCATCTAAGAGATTTCTATTTAGAGTCTGCCGTGAAATCATACTCTGGACAACATAGGAGTATTGAGATAGTTATGATGCGCTACTGTTTTGTGGCTTGAAGATTACCGTTGAAAAGTTTTCGATTTGGAACAATTTA
>DASRUF010000038.1:0-3045 GCA_035655575.1 Bacteroidota bacterium
ACAAACGATGGACTTTTGGATGTTCCTATATTTTGAAAAAACCAAAGTTCGCCGTTGAGATTTCCAATGATCATATCGAGATCGAGATCGGCATCTAAATCAACTAATGTCGGATGGGCATTCATGCCAACATCGATCATGGGGAGATAATTCTTCGTTCGTAATACGAAATTTGAATTCAGTGAATCGCCCGTGTTCTCCAAGAACCAAAACCCGTTGCTTTGAACAATACCACCTAATAGACCAACGAATAAATCAAGGTCAGTGTCACCATCAATATCTTGGAAGGATGACATGTTAAAACCACCAGTGACAACAGGACTTTCAGGTGGATAACGGGATGTGATGCATTCGAGATCGGGGAGAGTTGGTGTACCAACATTTTTCAAGAAAAAAATTCCTAATGAAAAAAGATCACCCCAAAAAAAATCTTGCGTTCCATCGCCGTCGATATCAGCAAATCGAAATGCACCTGCACCGTGATTGCGCTGCATCGCCCTCGTCGTCAATGAGAGACATGAATCCCCAATGATGGATATCCCTTCATAAAAATCTGTTACGAAGGCAAACTTCGGAGATGTGGTCGATCCAACATTCCGATAGAAGTTTACCGTGCCGTTTGCAAAATTATTCGAGAAGAAATCAACATCACCGTCCGCATCGATGTCCACGAGAGCAGGAATACTCGAAAAGCCAGCAAAGATGGAAAAGCCGGCCGTATCCATCATAGTTGAATCGTGGATTACGAAAATCGGATTCTGAGACGTTCCTTCATTTATCGAATACCGAACTCCTGAGCCAAAATCGTCTGTTAAGAAATCAATTTTACCATCACCATTAAGGTCACAGAAAAGGAACCATGTTTGGAATTTGGGAAGCTCAATTTGATGAGGCTCCAACATGAATTTCGCCAACGTTACCGATCCTGTATTGCGATAAAAATCAACAAACAGATCGTTATCATAGATAAACAAATCGAGATCGTCGTCATCATCGATATCGACGAATTGATAATTTGGAGAATTCACTCCCCCTGCAAATGGCTGCGAAACTACAACACCCCCGATTGTGACAGGAATTCCATCAATCATACGTTTGAATGGTTGAGCAAAGTCGTTGATGGAAAAAAAAGTGGTAAGAAGAATGAGAGGAATGACTATGCTATACAATCGATGTCTCTGCGTGTTCTGCATGCTTGATTTTAGGAAATGTAAAAACTTCATAGGTCATATTATTGATCGCTAACTCTATCAGTTTTGGAATATGCAATGCTGATTCTGCTGCCTCGACATCCTCTCGTTTTGCCCACGTAGAAGGTTTTCGTGGAGCGAGGTATGAGCAACAATCATCATACGGTTCCTTTGATATATCATAGGTTCCTATTTTTTTAGCAATTGCCATTGTTTCTTCTTTATCCATTCCAGAGAGTGGTCGGAGAATCGGCAGCGTCGCAACATCGTTAATGATACGAATATTACGGAGTGTCTGGGATGCAACTTGTCCCACTGCTTCGCCTGTAACAAGTGCCTCCGCATTATTCTCACGAGCAATGTGTTCTCCTATACGAACCATCATGCGGCGATAGAGTATAACACGTAACGGTGATGGAGTATGAAGAACAATTTCATTCTGTACCTCAGCGAAAGGAACGAGATACAACTTTGATCTGAATTGGTAAGTTGTCAGTGCTTCCACTATGCAACGAACCTGCTCGACTGAGTGTTCACTTGTGTAGGGCATGCTATGGAAGTGAACAAATAACACCGAGGCACCACGTTTCATAAGCTGCCACGAAGCAACGGGCGAATCAAAACCAGCAGAAATCAATCCAACTACTTTTCCACTCACACCAACCGGTAATCCCCCAGGACCTTGAATCTTTGACAGATAAACATAGGCATCGCCATCCACAATTTCAATATATATTGTCTCATCTGGTTGCGTAAGATTTGCTCTCACTTTAAATCGTTCACACAAGTATTCACCTACCCTCGCATTTACCTCCATTGATCCAATGGGAAAGCGTTTATCAGACCTTCGTGTATGGACTTTAATTGAGTGAAATTCCTGATTCTCTAAAAGCTTTTCTGCTGTTCTCGAAATAACACCGATATCCTGTTCTACTCTGACACCTGAGCAAATATTCGCTAACCCGAACACCTTAGTCAGTCTATCGACGATTGAATTTGTTAACTCAGGTGCAGGCACATCAATAATAAACTTACCATATCCACCTCTAATTGCAGATGAAGGAACTATGCGAGCAAGGGATCGTTTAACATTTTGTAAAAGTTGCCGCTCGAAAAATGGACGATTCTCTCCCTTTAAGGTTATTTCATGGTGATGAACTACGATGACAGGCTTCATAATAAAAAAGCAGCAAATGTCGTACACCCCCAAGGTGTGCGACATTTAGCGTGATGGTGGAAGATAATGATAGGCTTCATAGTAAAAAGATAGGATTTTACGGAGGGAAAAGCAATGGAAAGCAAAATCAATGATCTGTTCACCTTTATCGATGAAGCAGTTCTCTCAAGATGATCTGGAGCGAAAACGACTCTCAGAGGTATGAAACTTCAAATTGACTTTGATTCTTCCGCTTCTTACCTTGTAAATGAGGTTAGGTTAATGGGAGTAACCTTTACACATATTGATTCCAATGAAGAGCAGTTCATTCCTTCCTTTTTGGATGTTTGCATACCACATAATCATCCCATTAAGAAAATAATCATTAAAAACAATTTGCTACTCTTGTTGTTGTTCATTGCAACTGTAGCGATATTGACTAACACATCCCTTGCCCTATCCGGATGGACGTGGCAAAACCCACTGCCGCAGGGGAATACATTGAATGCCGTCCAATTCGTTTCTGCGACTACTGCCTTTGCGGTTGGTGGAGCGGGGACAATAATGAAAACAATAGATGCAGGCATTACTTGGTCAATAAACCATTATGCAGGCGAAACCTTTGAATACTTAACAGCATTGTCCTTTGCTGATCCTGACCACGGACTTGTGGTGGGATACGGTGGGATAATTTTATCG
>DASRUF010000039.1:0-5194 GCA_035655575.1 Bacteroidota bacterium
CCAAACACCAAAAGAATCAAATCTAATGATGAAGGAGGTGAGAATGAAGCTTAGAAATAAAAAACCCCAATCGTTTCTGGTTATGGTTGTATTATATCAGAGAGTTCAGGTCTATCCTGTGGAAATGCTTTTGTTCAGTAATGTGTTTTTGACAGTTTTGTTCTACATCGTCCCTATACTATTTTATCCGTCCGAGGATGAGATCTCGATCCCGCTGAAGTGGGATCATGCAAACCGCTGGTATCGACCTCTCACCCACCTATCCGGGTAGTAAAAAACTATAGAAATGAAATGGTTTTGAAAAAGAATTGTAACTATCCTAATATACCGTCTTTGTTTTTCGTCGATCTAAGGCATCCAACCAACGAGAGTAAATAGATCGTTCTTGAAATTCAATGACCGGTGTATAGAGAAAAATTGAAGCAGTCCAATGCTGCTTCCGATTCGGAACGAGGGTGATGGATAACGAATCATATTGCCAGAGATTTCCGGAAGAATCGATTGAATTATTTTCATATCTGTAAGCATATTTTCCACGTACACCTGCCTCAAAATCTTTATATTCAAGTTCGAACATTTGACTATATTGAATTTTAATATTGTGGAGTGTATCTTGATAAAATGTTAATTGAAGTTGATCGATACCATGGAAGTCCCCTTCTCTCTCTTCGGCAGTCGTTTGTAAAGAACATCGCTGGAGCTCATCAGATTTCTTTTCGCAGCGGAGGTACGGAAATCTCGCCTTTAGGTCTTTATATGTTTGATAAAACTTTATTCCCACGATATCTACAATTTGTGGTGAGATACTTCTCGTCATCTGGATTGATCGTGATAGCTCTTTTTGTTCTGGTTGTTGTTTTTCACATGAAGTGAATAAGAAAAGTAGACTGCAGATAAAAAATGAAAAAAGTCCTAGAATTAGCTTCATAACTAATTTATTATTGTAAAGACAATATTATAACGTATCGCAACAATAAATATAATTTTCTTCAACGCTGAACAATCATGGTACCGCAAAAGCAAAAACGTTCGACATTAATCAATGAACTCGTGGAATATTTTCTTGTTGAGGGATTTGATATCATTGCTGCAAAGGATGTTATCGGATACCATAAACCCGTTCCTGTTGTCAATGATGGGTACGGAGACCAAAAAGATAAAGTCCCTGATATCTTAGCCTACGATCAAATAAAAAAATGTTTTATCGTTGGTATCGTCAGAGTAGATGAAAACGAATTTGATTCCGAAGAATCACTGACAGAATATAACGTTTTTCTCGATCAAAAAGATAAAGTAACAGGAGAACCACATCGGCTTTTCATCATGATCCCCTCGGCTGGTGTGAATACAATGACTTCACTCATTACTCATTATATTCATCGGGAATACTGGCATCGAGTTATGATCGTAACCTCAAAATTATCCACCGATTAATTTACCGACCGGATTTCTGTTTCCCTTCTTTGTAACGTTGAAGCTGATTCCAATACTCATCATTGGATGGCTCCTTCACCGCTAACTCAGCCATGATGGCTATCGCTTCGTCAAAATTACCAAGTCGGTAATGACATTCTGCAAGTGTTGCTAGGATATCCGATCTTCCCGGGGCGAGTTTTGAGGCACGTTTTGCATATTCGAGTGCACGAACTCGATCTAACTCTTGAGTCGCTAACAACCAAGCTACGCGCTTTAAAACATCAGGATCATCCGGTTTTTTCCGTAGTTCTGCATAAAGATCTTCAACTGTACGATTCATTTCTGTTTGGGAAGCGGAAACATTTCTTTGCTTATCGAACGTATCAACGGTGCGCATTCGAGCTTCGGTGAGGTAAGACGCTTCCCAAAGTTTTATCAGGCGTTTTAGTTCTACGAGTGGCATTGGGTTATCATCAACCCGAAGATCAATATATCGATCGTTATAGCCGCCATACCCTCCCCGGTCTCTGACCACGAGTAACGCTGCCGATTGTCTTCCTAATTTATCGCCTTCGGCATTTTCCGCCGCAATGAGTGCAGCAATCATCCGCTCGTAGATATCGCCGCTCGTTACTTCGAAAGTCCGTGCCATCGCTTTTAACACTACCTCGCTTGTCAGTTGAGTTCCTAACACAACATATCCCCTGCCAGTAAGATGACCTGACCATGCTGGACAGGAATAACCAGAAAAGGCAAATGCATTTCCTCTTGAATCGACTATTCCCACCTGCCGTTGGTCGGCTTTGGAATCACTTTTTACCAACGCTTCAACTACTTCCTGCGCACCCAAACCTGACGCAAGCATGTCCATTCCGCGCGCTCCATAGGATGTGTTTGCAGATCCCTGCGTTGCAATTGCACCTATGTTACTGATTGCATATGGAACGATAGCCCCAACAGCAAGCAACCGGGATTGTACGGCGATAGCAAGATCGCCTGTAACAGAATCCCTTACGACGATAGTAAAAGTCGAATTGGACTGTTCTTGATTTTGAGCATGCAGATTTATTGTGATAGCGGTGAGTAATATAGATATAATTCTTTTCACGACAGTCCTCACAGTTGTTGAGAAAAATTGATTAATTGCATTGTGTTTGATTGGAAAGTTTAAACCGTCGGATAACTTTATTTCCTGTATCAGCAATGTAGAGTGTACAGTCATTCGAAAAGGCAACACCATTTGGACGGTTGAGTCCTGGAAACAGACCACTCGTAGTTTTAGCGTAACCGAATGATTCAGTTTTAAATTGACCATTGCGGTTAAATTTTATTAGACTATCGAGCCCTGAATCAATGATAAAAACATCACGCCGCCGTCGATCATAGGCAACGCCGGATGCCTGTCGAAAACGATATGGCCTGATGAAATCAACTACTCGTTGTTCAGCTTTTGATGGATCATATTTAGGTAACCAACCCTCAAAATCAAGAGTCTTCTGATATACCATCCAAATAGCACCATAGGCAACCCCTTCAATACTCTGAGTTAAAATAAAATCTCTGCTTGAAGGAAACACCATGATGCCGGTAAGGTTCCTAATATCGGTAATCGCAGTTCCCCCCGATGGGCGCGTAACGAGGTCACCAAGTGGTGTTATCAATGTGTCACCTTTATTGAAATACAACACGCGAGCGTCTGGATCTACAAAGCTACTGTTTTCTGGACCAACTCTTGCAACAAGGTAATCATTGTTCGGTAAAATGCCAATTCCAGTAAATCTTCGTTGTGGACGAGCCGGTTCTTTCCATACAGTGTGCATTGGAGCGATATCGATATTGTGATTCAAAAAGTATGAGGTATCTCTTCGGATTGGAATTAGTCGAATTCGACCCGTTAAGGAGTCAACAATTGTATCTACCCTTATCACATTCGATGTGTCAAACCGAACAAGGAAAATCCGAAATAATGCACCGATAGTATCGCCATTTTGAGATATTGTTTCACCACCAACGTATAAGTCTAACTTCGAATTTTGAGCAATAGATATTGGACGCATCACTGTTCGACGATTCAATACTGTACCACCCGCATCCATCATTACAATTTCATCTCGCCCATAATCAGCAACATAAATAAGCTGGTCGTTTCCTACAATTATAGCTCGAGGGCTCTCAAAACCACCCCAAGGTGGATAGATTTCAACATAATTTGTGTCAAGGGATGTTATCGGCTGACCAGGATCTGGTAATTGAGTAAGATCGAATTTCTGTTCACACCCCGACATATAAATGATAACGCCAAAAATTAAAATTTGAGTATATTTAAACACTCTTCGCAGCATACTCAATAAGATAAGGTGAGTGATAGTCGATGGACACTGCCTAACAAATTAAAATTTGCAAATGCATAATCAAGATTTATCTTTGTTAAAGCGAGCGGTGCTGCAATACCGACACCAAAGGTAATGTCATTTGCGCTCGTGTTATCCCGCCCCAATAAACTCTCACCGATAGTCCGTTTTACGCCAGTACGTAACCACAACCATTTCTCCCATTGGTATTCGACTCCCATGTGAATATTCTCAGCATTATCGTTCGGATGGTTGAGTTCAATCGATGTCGTAACCCGCTGACTCTCAGTTTCCAACGCCTCCAATGCAAATCCGATCTTGAACAGTGTTGGAGGCGAGAACGATTGAAATGAATTTACTCTGTTCCCATTATATTGTATAAGTTCTCCCGTCGGGCTAACATCAGCGCCAAAATTTGTCACAACAACCGCAAATCGAGTCGAGCCTATCCCTGTCCAATAAAAAGTCCCTATATCGACCATGAAGCCTCGCATCTTCAGTATATCGAGTGTTTCTTCAACGTAACGTAAGGTCACTCCAAAACTAAACTGATCTGTCATCCTTTTACTGTATGTCAATCCCGATGAGAAGTCACCAAATCGAAAATAACGTCCAGTGCCAAATGGTTGAGCCTCGGTCGTAATTTCCATCTCATCCACCGATAATGTTGAGACCGAAAAACCAACTGCATCATTAGCAGTGAGATGATACACAGCACCAAGAAAATCATGGTTGATATCCACGATATATTCCGTATGGGAAACCATAAATTGATTTTCTGTGAATTGAGTTAGACCCGCTGGGTTCCAATAAAGAGCAGAGACATCATTCGCAATGGCAGTGTATGTTTCACCAAGCGCCACACCTCGAGCACCAACGCCGATCTTTAAAAACTGAAAGGCCGAAATTCCAGCCCTTTGACCACCCAAATTCGGGATGAGTTGAGCATAGGTTATCTCAGTCGATAGAATACAAACAATCAACCCAACATAGCAGCCAAGCAATACTATCCGATATAGAGTTCGAGGTCCTATCATTAAAACGAAAATGCTAAACCCAATTTGAAGGTTCTTGGATTTAAGTACCGAGCGGGATTGTAGGGATATGGCTCTACGGGATACGTGAGATCAGGATACAATGGATCATTCACATAGGGAGATGGATATTGTGTTGGATCTCCATATTCATACGCCCGTCCCGTGACAGGGTTTAAAATCTGGGAATTCTTCCTGTCGAGGAGGTTTTGTATTTCGAGCGAAACCGTGAGTTTACCTACTCCAACATCAAAGTATTTTTCAAAATTAAGATTGATATAGAACCATGGATCGCCAAGCTCTGAGAGTGGATTTTGATAATCTGGAATGTACGAGGATCTTCCAGTCAACGGATCATTCCCGATAAAAATCTGTCTGGTATACCGTTTACCG
>DASRUF010000040.1:0-4465 GCA_035655575.1 Bacteroidota bacterium
ATCAACTCTTGTCTTCTGTTGTTTTGGCGGTGAAGAACAGGGTTTAGTGGGTTCTGAATACTTCGTCGATCACTTCTCCGATATCGACAGTGTTAGACTGATGCTTCAAATCGATATGGCAAATGGATTGGGCATTATTGATATCGATCCCGATACCTATGGGCGTAGTGCACCACGGTGGCTTGTTAGTGCTGCAGTAGACGAATTCTACAAACTCGGTTACGAAGGTCTTCGTTATCCGACACATTTCTTCTCTCTTAATTATTCAATGCCAACCGGTTCGGGTTCTGACCATGAGCCATTCCTGAAAAAAGGCATCCCTGCCCTCGATTTTTCAACCGATGTAAGCAACCCGATTCATACACCTCGTGATAACTTTGACAATTTTGACCCAAGAGGGATGAAGCGATCAGGCGATCTCGTCGTAAAACTCGTCGAAAGATTCGATGGGGGCACACCAAATAATCAAACCGAACAATACTGGTTGTATCTCTTAGGGAAGACACCAATTTTTATATCGCATCCCATTCTGTGGTTCTTCCTCGGCACAACAATCATTATTGCAATCATCGCAATCATTGCGGTTCGGAGACGACGCAAGCTACTCGATTCTCCCGAATACGTTCGATGGTCAGGTGTGAAGATGTTCTTCTTTTCAGTCATCATAGTTACTTGTGGATGGTTATCATCCGATCTTATAGCACTCATCAAAGGAGATCGTTATCCGTGGTTCTCAGCAATTACAGAATATTACATCCTTGCTACGGTTGCATTATTCATCGGGGCTTGGATAAGTTTGGCGCTGAGCAACAAACTCCGACTTACTCAATGCCCTTATGTTTTTTTCAAACGCTCAATCATTATCCTTGTCATTTTTATCATCTGCCTCGCATTCTTGAATATCGAAATAACGGTAGCACCTGTAGTCGCATTACTCCTCATCAGTTTGGCGATGTTGGTGAAACTACCGGTCTTGAGAATAATTTTTGTAGCATTGTCTCCATGGTGGATGCTGCGTCTAATTTTTTCAGAATGGGATACGCTAATTTTTCGTTCTGCAGCGATGGCATTGCCGTCTGGCGCTTTCATAGGGATTGCCTTCAATGGCATTGTGATCCTTTTTTTCGCTTTGTATATTTTGCCATTTCTTCTCGCCCTCGCATCTGTATACCGCGACACCAACCTGTTCAAACCATTCATCTCGTTGATGAGATCTCGGCGGGTGATACTTATCGCAACAATCTCCTTTGTAGGTGTGAGCGGTTACCTCTCAACCATTCCTTCTTACAACAAGTTCTGGTATCGTGAGGTCAGAATAGATCAACGATATGACATGAAGAATGAGACGAAAGAGGTAACACTGAAAAGCCCAGAATATTTATCAAACCTTCACATCAATCATGGGGGTAAAGACACCATTATCAACACAAGATCGACATTCGAAAATATAGTGCCCGATGTGAGTTTCGATTCAACATGGCTCTCATTACATCGTACTGAGAAGCAACAACATTTCGGCGATACAACCAAGTATGAAATTGAACTCACATTAGCCGCTAAACATCGGCCATACAGAATTTTAGTAAGCTATTCATCCGGCGAACAGGGATTAAACTCATTCTATACGCCTTGGAAGTTCATAGTAAAGGATAATGAAAATCAAATACACTGGTATTCATTTCCCGATTCAATACTTATTATCCCCCTGAAGTTTCAGATGATTGGAGCTGACAGCATCAAGGAACAAGTCGAGGTGACGTTCGATGGACTTGCCTATCCGATGACATTCGATAGAGAACTAACTTACTTCATCCAGAGAACAAAATATCAGAATGAATACATATATAATAGAAGATAGGTCATACAAAATCTAATCATAACTGTAAAGCGCAAGACCCATGCCGACAACATATTTCCCGTTTCTCATTTTTTGTCAATCATTAATGACCCATGGTGTTGTCATCCAAACATTACGGAATTACACATTACGAAATAATGTTACTCTGACTTTGCACTTCCGTGAAAGACTTCTTACATTCTACAAACAATTTTCAAACCTCGCGTCAGAGTGAATCACTATTGCAAATAATAATAAATCGTAAAGGATATTGGTAATGAAAAAACCGGTAAGACGATCCAATCCTAAAAAACGTATTGCCATCGATGATTTATCAGACAACAGAGAACTTTTCCGACTAATCACAGAAAATGTTTCAGACTTAATCGCCGTTCTCGATCGGGACGGCAGACGCATCTACAATAACCCTTCTTACCGGAATACTCTTGGCGAGCCCGAGTCACTACTCGGAACAAATTCTTTCATCGAAATTCATCCCGATGACAGAGAACGAATAAAAAAGATCTTCCAAGAAACTCTCCGTAGCGGTATTGGACAAAAAGCAGAGTTCCGTTTCTTACGCAACGATGTCACTATCAGGTATGTCGAGTCACAGGGGAATGTTATTAAGGATAGAGATGGAAATATCACCAATGTCGTTGTTGTTTCTCGCGATATTACAGAACGCAAAGAGGTAGAGCACCAATTACATCTTCTCGCCCATGCCCTGACTTGTACGAGAGATTGTTTCTTCATTATTGACATCAACGGAATCATTCTTTTTGTGAATAACTCTCTCTGCGATACTTACGGATATTCCGAAGAAGAGCTTCAGGGTAAAAATGTCTCATTGCTAATCTCTCCCAATAATTCTTCGGAAACCCTCAACCAGATTCTTGCCGCAACACTTAAGGGTGGTTGGACTGGCGAAATAATGAGCAGGCGTAACAATGGTGAAGATTTTCCTGTTGAGCTTCGGACATCCGTTGTCATAAATAGCGATGAAGAACCTGCCGGTTATGTGGGTGTTGCGCATGAAATCACTGCTCGCAAACGAAGCGAAAAAATCCAATCTGCCATATATAAAATATCAGAGGCTACAAACACAACTGATGATCTTCAAGACCTCTACAAGTCGATTCATTCTATCGTGGGCGAGCTGATGTCAGCAAACAATTTTTACATCGCCCTTTACGATGAACAGAAAGGTCTTCTTCATTTCCCCTACTTTATCGATGAGATTGACCCACCTTATCCTCCCAAAAAACTGGGTAAGGGTTTGACAGAATATGTCTTACGAACAGGAGAACCGCTCTTAGCTACACCCGACATTTTTAAGAGATTAGTCGAATCAAAGGATGTGGAATCCATTGGTGCACCTTCCATAGATTGGCTTGGTGTTCCTTTAAAGACCAAAGTAAAAACCATCGGTGTCCTCGTTGTTCAAACCTATACCGAAGGTATCCGTTATCGTGAGACGGAAAAAAATATTCTCATGTTCGTTGCATCACAAATCGCGATGGCAATTGAACGAAAGAGGATTGAATCTGCACTTAGAGTGAGTGAGCAAAAACTGCGGACAATCATCGAACACAGTACCAACCTCTTCTACTCTCATACGACCGAACATGTACTTACCTATGCCAGCTCACAGACAAGACAGTTTTTCGATTGTGAGCCCGACGAAGCTCTCATTCGATGGACAGAGTTTGCTACTGATCATCCCGGCAATGCCGAAGGATACGCGTTGACCCAACGAGCAATTGATTCTGGTATACCCCAACGACCCTATGAACTCGAGCTTGTCGGGAAAAAGGGACGAAAAATTTGGGTGGAGGTACATGAATCACCTGTTGTCATCGATGGAAAAACAACTGCAATCGTAGGGTCACTGACCGATATTACCGAGTGGAAAAAAACGGAAGAAGCATTACATCTACAAACATTTTATTTCCGACAACTCTTTGAAAATTCTCCATCTGCTATTGTTCTGCTTGATAAGACCAACGTAATCCTCGACGTGAATTCCGCATTTCAACAAATATTTCAGTACACAATTAATGAGGCGAAAGGAAAGTATATCGATGATCTCATCGTACCGGAATTTTTAAAGGAAGAAGGACAGATGATCTCGGAAATTTCCTTGACCGGAAAAATAATTCAGAAAGAAACAGTTCGAAAACGTAAAGACGACAGTCTTGTCGATGTAAACGTTACAGGCTATCCTATCATGCTCAATAACCAATTGATGGGAATCTATGGTATATATGTCGATGTCAGTGAGAGAAAGAGACTCGAAGAACATCTCCGACAAGCTCAAAAAATGGAAAGCCTCGGGACAATAGCTGGCGGTATTGCACATGATTTCAATAACATCCTCAACATTATTCTTGGACACATTTCACTTCTTCACTCTGGTACCGTTCCCCCCGAAAAAATAAAACAGAGTTTGGAGACCATCTATAAAGCCGCCCAACGAGGAAGTGGACTCGTAAAGCAGATTCTCACCTTTGCTCGAAAGACTGATGTCCAGATCGAAACCCTAGAAATCAATAAAATGATCGAAGAACTCGGACATCTCATTCAAGAAACCTTTCCGAAAACGATTACACTTATTACCGAATTAGA
>DASRUF010000041.1:0-6619 GCA_035655575.1 Bacteroidota bacterium
ATTTGGAAAAGTTTTTCGAGATATGCTGCTTGTCTTTCAAAATTTCAAATTCATCTTATTTCTTGTCATCTTCTCTGGCTTCTGGATTATGTTCTGGCAGATTTTTTACTCCTTCCCCTTTTACGTGACTGATGTGCTGCACTTTGAACAATTTGAAATTCTTGAAACTGTCGATGCATGGACAATTATTCTCGTCACTGTTCCAATCACAGCATTGGCAAAGAAACTCCGGCCCATTACTGCCATGACGCTTGGATTTGTCCTTGCAAGTTTTTCTTGGCTCATCATTGCCACAGCACAGTCAATACCGTTGACGATTGTTGCAATCGCCATTTTTGCCGTCGGTGAAGCGATACAGTCGCCGCGATTTTATGAATACGTTGGCTCCCTTGCTCCGAAAGATCAGATCGGCACGTTCATGGGGTTTGCATTCTTGCCTGTTGCCATCGGTTCATTTACTGCCGGCTTCATTGCCGACTGGTTACGAGGCAATTATCTTCAGACGAATCCTGCCATGATGTGGTATATTCTCGCTGGTATCGGGTTCGCTTCCACTGCGTTAATGCTGTTGTACAATGCTTTGTTCGTCAAGAAAGAACAAACACAGCCGGCATAAACTCTCTTCACTAAATGTCTCTTCTTGAAGCGATCCTGTTAGGAATTATCCAAGGGTTGACGGAATTTCTCCCTATCAGCAGTACCGCACACCTCACGCTCGCCGGACAATTATTAGGTCTAATTGACCCAACAAAACCTCAACAGTGGACCGCTTTTATTGCCATTATTCAGTTAGGAACAGCGATAGCAGTTATCGTCTACTTCTATCATGATCTCTTTGGTATGACTAAAAACGTTTTGACCGATGTGCGTACACCTTCGACTCAACGAACGTGGAGTTATGAATCAAAGTTGTTTGGAAAAATTATTCTTGGAACAATTCCAGTAGTCGTTCTCGGATTAACATTCAAAAAGATTATTGAAGGTACCTTTACAAAAGAAATCAGCACCTTCGCCACAGCCCTTATTGTGTTGGCATTGATTCTTTTATGGTCGGAAAAAGTCGGCAAGCGAAACAGAACTGAACATCAGACAACATGGAAGGACGCATTCATGGTAGGCATTGCACAGGCGCTTGCACTTATTCCCGGCTCATCCCGCTCTGGAACAACCATTACTGCCGGGCTTTTTCTTGGGCTCACTCGTGATGCCGCCGCACGATTTTCATTTCTGCTCAGCATCCCCGCCGTTCTTGCAAGCGGATTGTATGAACTCTACAGCATGCGCTATCAAATCACTGAAGTAGGAACAGCTCAAGTTGTAGTTGCAACTATCGTTTCGGGTGTTGTTGGGTATCTTTCGATTGCATTCCTGCTAAAGTACCTCCGTACACATACAACATTCATATTTATTTATTACAGGACTACCCTCGGCATAGCACTTTGGGTCTTCTACCTCTTCGGATTTCTTGCATAATGAATTAAAGAATCGTTTTCTTACTCCACCTCCGGGGGTAAAAACGAAGACGATTCTTTGCGAAGGGTAAATGAAAGTTATTGATCCGACAGTTCGGTGAAATTACTTGATAAGACCAGCTTTGCTTCCTCGAAATCTTTTTGATCAACGAGCAATTGAACACCCTCGCTTTGTTGCAATACTGGCATCATCCCTCCGGTGTCCTCGAACTTCAAAAAAGACTCAATGCCAGAAGCGGCAAGCGTTGCTTGCGCTAATTCGGCTTCGATCTCACTACCGTATGTAGCAACAGCGATGATATTTTCCATAGAAGTCTTGTGCATTACTACAGTAAGGAATAAAAAATAATTGTTGAGAACTTTTTGAATATCGGAAATAGCAACAATAGGTTAGCTTGAAAAGTTGAGTATATTTAAGGAACTCAATCATCCGAAGTTGTACTCGCAATCTCTTCGACTGTCGTTATGCCCTTTCTTAATAATTCGATGCCTGCCTCGCGAAGAGTTTTCATTCCTTCTTTTATTGCCGTCTGCCGTATCGCCTCCTCATTGATAGAGGATCCAGCTTCCATAATAAGTTGGCGAATATTTCTGGTAAAATAGAGAACTTCGTGGATCGCAGTTCGTCCTTTATATCCACCTAAACAGTGAATACAGCCAGCAGCACGGTAAAATTTTGCCGTTGGGATTTCCTCTTTGGGAAAACCGACTTTCTCTAAGGATATCGGTAATATTTCGTGATCCTCTGCTTTGCAACGTGTACAAAGTTTTCTCACCAACCGTTGTGCAACGATAATATTAATTGCATACGCTAACAAGAATGGTTCAAGACCCATCTTATATAAACGAGCGATAACACTCGGGGCATCATTTGTATGAAGAGTTGAAAAAGTCAAGTGACCTGTGTTTGCCAACTTGATCGCCATATCAGCTGTAGCTTTATCTCGAATCTCACCAACCATAACAATGTCGGGATCGTGACGAAGAATCGCCCGTAAGGCTCCTTCAAAATCTAATTTCGGATTTAATTTGACCTGTCGAGCACCATCGATAAAATATTCAACAGGATCTTCGACGGTAATGATGTTCAAGCTCGGATCCATTACCGCACGCAAAGCTGCTAACAAGGTTGTACTTTTTCCACTTCCTGTGGGTCCAGTTAATATGATAATACCATTTGGTTTTTCGATCGCTTTTCTAAACCGGTCAAGCGCATATGGCTCGAACCCCATGGTCTCGATCGTAATGCTCGCCTCGGGATCCTGTAATACTCTGATGACGATCGATTCGAATTTAACTTTTAGATCTTTCCCAACGATGGGGATGATGGAAACTCTAAATCGGACAATTTTATTATCAATCGTCTTCTGAACGAATCCATCTTGAGCCATGTTGCGTTCAAACCGATCTGTTCCCTTGGCAACATCCTTAATCACGGCAGATACGGCATCGGCACGCAGATCATCGATTGTTTGCCAGACAGTTAAGTGGCCATCGACTCTGAAATGAATTTCTGTTTTTCGAGCGGCCCGTGGTATTATGTGAATATCACTGGCATTGACGCGAACTGCATCAGCGAAAATGGCATCAACTATTTCTGCAAGATGACCACGGCGAATTTCGTCATCAAGCTCTTCGATGACATCCTGGTCCTCTTCAATGAAATCCATTGATTTTACCACTGGACGGCCCTGATGATCGACCGTTAACTGGCGGAACAATTCCTCAAAGTTTTTTAAGGAGACATAGCAGACTTCATGTCGGGGAAAGGAAAACGCACGGGCAATTGTTGCAATATCGGTATTCGTTGGATCGGGTGTTATTAACTGGATTTTTGTATTATCACCTTCGGCAATGCGGAAGGGTAAAATTTTATTAGAAATTGCAAGCTCTCGAATTTTGGACGGTAAAGTTTCCAATGTTTTATTGATAAAGTTGAGTATTTCACCATCCATCTGAATGTTTGATAGATCGATCGTTTTAAACGAATAATACCGAGCAAATTCTTCATACACTTGCTCACGATCAACATTAAACTCTTCGATGAGTATTTGAAACAATCGACGTTTCTCACCCTCACCGCGGGACTTCCTTAAAGTGACCGCATCGATCACCATCTGCTTTGAGACAAGACCGGTTCGAATTAAAAACTCATCAAATCCCGATACTCCATCGACGGCACTACCAATTTTTACGTCAGGAGATGGGATATTTTTTTGTTGAGCTGGCTGAAAGGGAAAGAATCTTTTAACGCCGCCAAAACGAGATGTGTGGGATTTAGTCTGACCTGTGCCAACAGTGTTGTCTTCGTCGGCTTTTATTGGTTCTGGTGGAGATGAAATTGATTGGTTGATGTCTTCCTTGAGATCGGACATGGTACACTCAATAGTTTTGTACGAGTGAAAATATTGAAATATTTTGAATCATCAAAATATCATCGTTCTTTTGCCGCCCCTTTTGGTAGGAAATGTACGAAGTTTATTCGTACCAGTCAACTATTCTGTATGCTAAAAGTTTACCGATATATTTTGCATTATCGATTGCATCACTGCTATATAAAATCTCTGAAGTACCTCGCATTTCAAACTCACTGTGAGGTGGTCCTCCCATCAATAAGGAACCAATGATCTGGGGTGTTCCTGCAGCCATTCCTTCAAAATCAAGGACAGCATCACTGTAAACTACCACCAAGCCATGGAATTCAAAAGTACCACTCCATTGAACATTACCTTTGACAACGAGGATACCCCATCCCTCAATTGTGCCTGTAAATTTTAGTAAATTTGTCGAATCACCAGCATTGACGAAAGTGATTTTCGGACTGGTCGCCGTACCCCAAACTTGATTACCTGCAAATACAGTTTGTGGCTGACCAGCTATCGCATCGAACCTGTAATCAGCGCTTGCTATGTATTCATCAACAAAGAGTGCCGGATCAGCCAAACTATCATCAACAGTGACATCACTGCTTCCATTAATCTTTGAACCAAAGGCGGCAACAGTCGCGCTATCATACGATGATATCGTCGTGACACCTGCAACATCCCCAGAACCCACTAAAGTAGTGCCCGTACTATCGTAATTTCGTCCATCAATGAGCGCGGAGCCCTTCATCATGAATTCCACACTGTCAATGTTAAGCCCGAGAGCGGCGCCAACCCCGGGAAAAGGTTTTGGATAACGCCACATTGTTGTTGAGATAGTATACACCGTATCACTAAAATTTGCGGTCGATGTCATTCGTAAGGTATCCGCGATAGCCACACCAGTAACAGTATATGTACCACCATCTAAGCTTCCACTGAAGGGAAATGTCCCATCTACCTCCATATTTTTTAATGCAAGATGAATAGCGCTTCGTGCGATATCCCTTGCGGCAGTGTACTTGGCATATCCATAGGTGTTATCAGCACATAGTCTCTCTTTATCATTTAGAAAATTATTAAATATAGAGAATAGAACTATGAGACCAAGAACAGTAACCATTGATTGACTTCCCATTAATCCCTCCTATAAATTTCTTGGATAAATTGTTTTTTCCCAGAACGACCCATCATACATCATCGCCGAAGTGTGATCTTCCGTGCACTCGGTCTCCGTGCACACTTCCATCGAATCATGGCTTTCAATACCGATCTTCACATGGATTGCTCTAATCGCATTAAGGTCGGTCGTTTCCACACCAAGTGAATCGAGGTATCTGAATTTCAAATACGTTAATCCAATGTTCGCCTCGATTGTTGGTTGTCCTGTTTCTTCTCTATAGAACATTCTATCTCGAGGGTTTTGAGTCGCTAAGACTGTAGACTGCAATAAATCGCTGAGAGAATATCGGACGATCACCGAGTCGCCACTTTTGTGAAGGTCGGATTTAAAAGAAAGACTCGTCGAATCTGCATAAAGGATGGCTGGTTTAGAAACATGATATCCTATCTTTAGCAAATCATACTCAACGATCCGGGCTAAAGTAACGATGTTTGTTTGCATATTCAGGCAGTATGTTTTCTCAACTGTCGTATGATTCAGATTACCAATTAGCCCAAAAACTGAAAGAAGAATCATGGCGGCGATAACTGTAGAACCGATGAGATCAATGACAACAGCCATAGAGATTTTTTAGTTGATCAGGTTACGCTTAATTATTAAAAATAACGTCGATAGACACTCAAGCCCTTCACTATGACGGGACTAAGTAATTTGGGGTGATTTACAATAACAACTATTTTCTTATACCATGATTGGGTGGCTGAGAGAGAATCCTGGTTTGTATTTCGGACATAGATAATGCTATCTCGAATCGTAAAATCCCCAAGTCGAAGTGAAGTAGCTAATCTTGTATAACCCTGATAATCATCTACATCATCAAATTTAGAAGCTGATTCAAAAGGCTCTCTTTCGTCGGCAGTAACAAATTCGTCTGGTGTATCTGGGCCAAAATAATAATCAGCAGTCAATGAATCAGCGTTATATACCTTTTTATCTATCGTTTCTTCATCAAAGGCTTTCGTCGATACCTCATCTACCATCGCTTCACCGATAGATATCGCATCGATAGTTGCTTCGCTATCCCACGAAGTAATGTATGAACGCAAGATTGACGAGTTGATGGACAACTGTAAAGTCGACAGAATTACGAGCGCACCTACAACTAACTGTATTTGTCCGAGTCCCATAAAGGTCTAAAATTTGAAAGGATTTAGATAATCAATGAAGAGCGACTAATTAAAGTTAAGATATTTTAATAAAATGTCAAGGAAAATATAGACAATTCTTACTCTTCGAGGTATGATATACGACACAATTATGAGTAATACGGGAAATGGTTTAAACCAAAACGGGAAAATCGGGTAACGCAGTAACTTTACAGAGGTGGACGACTAGATTAGTTACGATAAAAATTTCCTCAGATGACCTTGAGATTTGCGTACTTTAGAAGCAAATCTTTCTTACCCATATCTATGAATTCGACAACAACTTTCTGAGAATCACCTTTACCTGACACAGATAGAACTCTACCCTTTCCGAAAGATGAATGTTCTACCAGCTTACCCGTATCGATTGTGGATTTTGGGTAATGGCTCTTCAGATTGAGCATTCTAGTATCAGATGAATTGAAAGCCAGTTGAGGTGTAACAGTATTTAGATTC
>DASRUF010000042.1:0-2507 GCA_035655575.1 Bacteroidota bacterium
GGTGAGCATTTCATTCCCTTCGAGTCCAACCTCTTCAACGGATTATCGCTTATTCAGTATTCCCGGTTTTGCTCAGTTTGCAGTAAAAGATGTTCTCAAATCTGGTAATCAAAAAACTGATTGGCGTATCTTTCGTGAGACCGGTGCTGAACCATATGCACCAGAAGAACTTTCAGGTTTATCTCCTTTTCGTCCTGGTGAAGGATATTGGCTTCTTAAAAAAGGACCCCTTGATATTTCTTCACTCAATATAGCCATGATGCCTCTGAATATATATCATGAAGTGCTCATCGACCTCCACGATGGTTGGAATATTATCGGAAATCCGTTTGATCGTGTTGTATTAGCAGAAAGTATCAAAACAGCGAATGGGCTTTCTTCACTTACACTGTATCATTATAATGGATCATACACTCAGTCGTCTGTGATGGAACCATTCCGAGGATATTATTATTTTAATGGATCAACACCGCTTGATTCTTTGGCAATTCCTTATCCATATATCTTAGGGAATCCTCCTAACAATGTTTCCCAAATGGATTGGCAAGTACAGCTTATCTTGGAAACTGATATTAATCGTGATCCGGAAAATTTTATTGGGATTGCATCTTCAGCGAACGAGCAGCTTGACTATCTGGATCAACGAAAACCTCCATTAGTTTTCGATCAGGGATTCCTCTATTTTCCTCGTCCAGAATGGGACGGGAAATACAGTCGCTTCAGCTCCGATATTCGACCGGTGCTTAGCGAGGGACAAATTTGGGATTTTGAAATATCGAATCCAAGAAAATCAAAAGGGACAATCTGCTTTCATGGCATCGAACAAATTCCGTCTGAGTACGATGCAATGCTCATCAATACTCATAACTCCATTCCATTCGATCTGCGCTTAAGTAAAGAATATACATTCCAGGCTGTGAGTGAGAAGATGTCGTTCAAATTCATCGTCGGAAAGAAATCATTCATCGAGGGAGAACAATCGAAATATATTCCGGCTCAATATAGCTTAGCGCAAAATTATCCAAACCCATTTAATCCTACGACGTCCATTAGCTATTCTATTCCCTCTGAAGGTGATGTACGTCTTGAAATATTTTCCGTGTTGGGTGATCGAATTGTAGTGTTGGCGGAAGGACGTCATACGCCTGCAGTGTACACCGTTTTGTGGGACGGAACAGATCAGCATGGAAATCCAGTTGCCAGTGGCGTCTATTTTTATCAATTGGTTGCAAAGGGGTCTCTCATGCAAACTAAGAAAATGTTATTAACACGATAAAGGGAAAAATATAACGATGATAAGAATTTATAGCTATCGACAAGTAATTATTTCATGTTTGATCGTTCCTTTGTTATCAATGATACTGGATGTAACTGCCATTGCAAGAACTACTCAGCAGGAAGAACCACGAGTCAGTTCGGTCGATTGGAAAGTCGTTGGTGATATCATACTCATTACCTATGATCTCGTTGGGTCAACGGAAGAATCCTATGAAATCAGTGTTGTCTTACTGCGAGAAAAAGATCCATCATTTAAGGCAATTCCAAAATCATTAGCTGGTGACGTGGAGAAGGGTAATTTTGTTGGCAAAGGAAGAGAAATTCGATGGGAGTATAAGAAGGACTTTCCCGAGGGTTTGCAAGGTGAAGATTTTTATTTCGAAGTAAGTGTGCAAACGATAAGCGGTGGAAGTTCATTACTCTACATTGTAATTGGTGGTGCTGTTGCAGCTGGTGGGGCAGTTGCTCTCCTCGGAGGTAAAAAAAGTGAATCAACTCCAGGTCCACCGGGGACAGAGTTACCGTCGCCACCACCGAGGCCTTGAGGTATCTTGAGAAGTGATGTTAGCAGAATGTTGAATCCATACGTATCATTAAGATGAGTTGCGAAACCTTTGGTAGTAAACTCAACCCCCTTTGTCCCCCTTCTCTAATTTTAGAGAAGGGGGTACGGGGGATGAGTTAGCGTAAATCAGATTTCTATTATGTCGTTTGTAACATAACGCGTAACATCCCTTGATAATTATTATGACGTATATAAATGAAAGGAAAATCTCTTTATGAGAAAATTATTCATGTTTCTGATTTGTTTCTTTTTTATCATTGACATCGCCTCTTCCCAGACAAAAGCGAGAAGTAAAACTGGATCGATCGGGTTTCGGGAAGGACCCGCTGTTCTTACAGCCACAATTGAATTTGTTGAGCCATCAGGGAACACATTCCTCGATGGTAGTGAAACTGGTACGATCAAAATCGTAGTATCAAACACTGGAGGTTCGGATGCAAAAAGTGTCATTGCTAAACTAACGACATCATCGCCAGTGACTGGTGTGACATTTCCATCTTCAATACCGATTGGAAATATTGGACGTGGTACGTCCGCAGAGGGTCATTTTGATCTGAGCGCAGCCGAGAATGTGAAGACAATGAGTATGAAATTCAAAGTTGAGGCATCGGATGATAGCGGGATTAAAATTGAGCCTAAAACAATTACGGTTCTAACCAAGGAA
>DASRUF010000043.1:0-3669 GCA_035655575.1 Bacteroidota bacterium
CAAACCGGTATTCGTTATAATTGCACTTGGCTCGGTGCCGCTTTGGGGATTAGTACCTTCGACGGAGATACCGAGAATTTTAAATCGCTCTGCTTCTGGACGTTGACTATATCCTTGTGGGGTTAAGAGAAAGGACAGGAGAAGAAAAGTGATGAAAGATATTCGATACAATGGATTATCATCCCGTAACATTTTTTAGAAATCGTTTTAGCGATATCGGCGAATGTTTTGCTTCCTGGACCTGCTCGCTAACCATTCCGAATCGTCGTTCCCGGTGTTGGAAATCAGTGATCGCTTTATATAACTCTTTACGTCTGAAATTGGGCCAAAACAAATCGCTGATGAAAATTTCAGTGTACGCTAATTGCCAGAGGAGAAAATTACTTATTCGAAGCTCCCCGCTTGTACGGATGAGTAAATCAGGATCAGGAACGTTCTTTGTAGAAAGTGATTGTGAAATAACATTCTCGTCGATGTTCTCCGGATCAAATTTTTTCTGCTGTACTTCCTTTGCGATCAATCGCACGGCATTGGCGATGTCCCAGCGTCCACTATAACTCAATGCGAGATAAAGATTCAATCCCGTGTTGTGTTTTGTTTTTTCTATTGCGTCCAAAAGCTCATCCTGTACCTCTTGGGGTAACGAGGAGATTTCACCAATGGCATGAACGCACACGTTATTGTGATAAAGCTTATCGGTTTCATCACGTAACGCACGCATGAGGAGTCGCATGAGCATGGAAACTTCTTCCTTAGGCCGCTTCCAATTTTCTGTCGAAAAAGCATACAATGTTAGATATTTTACCCCAAGCTGCCCACATGCTTCAACGGTATCTCGTACAGACTCAACACCTTCGTTATGACCAGCGATTCGCGGTAAACCTCGTTTTTTTGCCCACCGACCGTTGCCGTCCATGATGATTGCGATATGGATGGGAATTGGTCCACTCATCCTTAAGTCATCTTGAGTTTTTTTATCATGTGCAGTGGGTTGTTTCACTGATCGTGTGGACACCGATGATGCGCCTTTCAAATCGAAAAATCCGTTGAATTTGTAGTAAAAGGTAACTCATTTTGCATAGAAAGTCAAGGATACTTCTGGGAATGGATTTTCAAGATGAACAAAAACAGTTGATTGCTACTGAATTGATTTTTTAGTAATTTTGTTATGATTATCTGAGCCTTCAAGAAACGTCGATGAAACAACGATCACTTGTCTTTCAGTTCATTTCACTTCTCCTTGCGGTGAACTATTTCGCATTTCAAGTTGAGCCATTTGAAGATGAATATGAAGACAATCACCCCCAACTTTCTACAACCCCTACTATAACAAAGCCGACAGTCACGTGGGAAACGTTTGACAAATCAAATGCCCCAAAGGCGTTTGTCTTCAATACAGAAATATCATTTGAATTTTTATCAGGCATTCCTCGAATAGCAAGAGCTGAATATCTTCTCATCCTTCATCTTTATATTATTCGCGATAAATCCCCTCCCCATTCCATTTCTTTTTCATAGTTTATATTGCAAACTCGAATAGGCACGTAACAGACCAGCATTAACGCAAGCAGGCGTCCTCCGGTGCAGGATTAATTTCGGAGGTTCTGATGCATTCGCTGGGGTTATGGCCATCGTATTTTATTAGCTCTCAAGATTCATTACTCCGTGCACTAATAACTATTTTACAGAGAGAGGGAGACGCCATGTTAAAAATATTACTATTTCTTTGTATATACTTAATGCTGTATAGTGTTTCTCCGCAATCGCTTTTCTCGCAAAGTGAAAATCAAGAGGGCAACGATACAGTAAAAACATACAAGATCGATGAAGTTGTTATCACTGGAACAAGAACCACAAAGAAAATCATCGATGTTCCATATTCAATAGAACGGATCGATGCCGATCAATATAAATTTGCACGCAAGGTTGCAGTTGGTGATATTTTAGGAGAAATCCCCGGATTGTTTCTCCAGAGTCGCTATGGAAATCATGATGTACGAATTTCTATTCGTGGTTTTGGCAGTCGGTCAAACTCTGGTATACGGGGGGTTCGCATTCTCTTGGATGGAATTCCCGAATCGGAACCGGATGGACAGACACGAATCGAGGCAATTGATTTCCACTCAGTCGGCACGATCGAAGTTGTGAAGGGAAATTCATCATCGCTCTACACAAACGCTCCGGGCGGTGTGATTAATTTTATCAACGATGTTCATTTTCCCCAAAGTTTCGCCTCAAGTTTTCGAGATATAGGTTCATTTGGTCTGCAAAATAGCGGGTTCAAAACGGGGATTCGGAGCGAGCATTACCGATTTCTGACGACATACAATTATCATGCAGCGAAGGGATTTCGTGGACACAGCGAGGATAATTGGCACATTGTGAATACTGTTTTGGAAACATCACCGCAGGATTTTTCTCATCTGTATATCTACGGCTATTTCGTTGATGGACTAATTCGATTACCAGGCTCATTGACGAAATCGGATTTCGAAAAGGATCCTTTTCAACCGAATAATCGTGATGTCTCACGCGATGCCAAGCGCGTTACAAAGAAAGGTAGAGTCGGAATACGGTTCGATACCTTTTTTGGTGAAGACCACAACAATGAATTGGATCTCATTGCGTACGGAACCATTAAATACTTTGAAAGGACTGCTCGCACTTACCGTTTGTTTAATCGCAGCGGAGTTGGAGCGAGCGCTCGCTTTGTGAATCATGCCGCCCTCTTCGGCAAAGCCAATGAATTTTCCATCGGTGGTGATTTGTTCTTCCAATCCGGACCGATTGAAGAATACGATAACATCAACGGTACAAAGGGCGATGTGTTGCAAGGCGTGACTGAGGAGGGACTGGTGAATACAGGATTCTATTTTCAAAATTCACTAAGTATCATTGACAACACGATGGACTTCTTGCTCACAGGTCGTTATGACAAAATCATCTTTGATATCAAAAACCAAACGCTGCAAGTCCAGAATGCCGTTCGTCGGTTTGAAGCGTTTACACCCAAAGCGGCTTTGAATTATAAATTCACGCCAACGATCGCGGTGTATACCTCTTATGGTCTGGGTTATGACACTCCCTCAGGAAACGAAGTCGATAATTATCCCACAAGTTCAAATCCCACGTCGATCATCAACCCTGATCTGCAGGCACAAAAATCGAAGAACTTCGAACTTGGGATAAAAGGAAATATTCTTTCGCCAGAAGCACTCACCTTTAGAAAGGTTTACTTTGATTTCACGTTTTTCAACATTATCATTGATGATGAGATCGTTCCCTTCGAAGTCTTTGGCGATGTATTTTATCGAAATGCCGGGAGGACAAACAGAACCGGCCTTGAGCTCGGTGCTAATGTTGAAATCGTCAAAGATGTAACAATGAAATCGTCGTATACATTTTCTCATTTCACATACGATTCGTATACTGCACAAACAATTGAGCTGGATGCCCTTGGAAATATTATAACCACGGACAAGAGTTTTGTTGGTAATAGTGTTCCGAGCGTGCCGAAACACAATCTCTCAATAAGTGCAACATACGAACATAAATTCGTTGATCCTTTAATAGGATTTATCAAGCTCAATTACGTCCATGTGAGCGGTTTATATGTCGATGATGAAAACTCTGACAAAACGAGCGGCTATAATCTCGTGAACTCTACAA
>DASRUF010000044.1:0-2824 GCA_035655575.1 Bacteroidota bacterium
TTCTTATCAAGCATTTCCTTTGGAATCACACTCTTGATGACATGGTCAATGACATCGTCACGAATTATTTTTGAAGATATCTTTGGCGCATGTTGAGTCGAGACAACCACCGTATCTACTCGTACAGGTTTTTTCCCATGATACTCTACACTGACTTGCGACTTTGCATCGGGGCGGAGATACGACATGAGACTATTGTTCTTTTTGCGAATATCGGTGAGGCGTTTTACAAGTTTGTGGGCATACATAATCGGCATCGGCATGTATTCCGGCGTTTCGGTGCAGGCATAACCAAACATCATCCCTTGATCGCCAGCCCCACCAATATCGACCCCCTGTGCAATATTGGGTGATTGAGCGTGAATGGCTGAAAGAACTGAACATGAGTCAGCATCGAAACCCACACCTGCTTCAGTGTAACCTATCCCTTTGATGACATCACGAACAATTTTCTGAATGTCAACATAAGCTTTTGTTGTTACTTCGCCACCGACGAGGGCAAGTCCAGTCGTCACAAAACTTTCACATGCAACACGTGACTTTGGATCTTGTTGCAACAACGCGTCTAACACAGCATCAGATATTTGATCACAGACTTTATCAGGGTGACCTTCAGATACTGATTCAGATGTAAAAAAATGCGGCATGATAATTTCCTTTCTTTTAATAAAAGTCGATTTCCGAGGAGTCGCCTATGTTGATGCGTCTGAACCCTCCTTTGACAATAGCATTATTACCGATGATCGAATTATCGAGCAATGTTTTATTTACCTGGGCTTCTTCACTGACGATCGAATTACGAACGATCGCATCGCTCACAACCGCGCCAGCAGCAATTGTTGCGTACGGGCCAATGATTGAATTCGTAACTTTCGCTTGGGCTGAGATATAGACGGGAGGAATAATAACACAGCTATCTAATTTCACCTTTGTAGATTTCTTTTCTAGTAAATGTTTATTTGTCGACAAAAGTGTTTCGGGTTTACCACAGTCGTACCATCCTTCGACGGTAAACGTTTTGATTTTTTCGCCCCGTTCGACCATCAATTGAAGTGTATCAGTTAGCTGATATTCCCCTTTTGTTTTCACATTCCTGTTGATAATTTCATCGAGGCATGATTTCAACAATTGAGGATTCCTAATCCAGTATAATCCAACAATAGCAAAGTTGCTTGTTGGATGTTCGGGCTTTTCTATGAGTCGAGATACAAATCCGTCTTTAAGCTCTGCTACGCCAAATCGTCGCGGATCTTCAACATGTTTCACCCCAATGGCTGTGTGTGCACCTGAGATAACAGGTTTCAGATCAACATCGAAGATGGTATCACCTAAAATTATCAGGACTGGTTCTGTAGAAAGAGTTTCACGAACAAGGTAAATCGCATGAGCTAATCCTTTCCGTTCTTCCTGATCGATAAAATTTATCCGTATCTTATAGTTCGATTGAACATACTCCCTGATTTTATCACCCATGTACCCCAATATGATACTCGCTTCACTGAATCCATCTTCGATAATCTTATCGAGGATATGTCCTATGATCGGTTTACCAGCAACGTTTAAGAGCACCTTCGGTATTGAATACGTATGGGGTCGAAGGCGACTTCCGATACCAGCAACGGGTATTATCGCATGCATAAAATTAATTAGAATACATCAAAAAAAAATTACCTACTATTGTGCCCCCAACGAGATTCGAACTCGTGTTACAAGCTTGAAAAGCTCGTGTCCTAGGCCTCTAGACGATGGGGGCAGATAAAATGTCGAACTGCAGAAATGGAGAATGTAGAAATTATCGCCTGTCGAGATCTTTATTGTTTCGAGCTGTTTTTTCTGAAGCTGTAAAAATAGCCGTCAATTCGCTCGCTTCTTGGTATACATCTTTGCAATCCGGTTCACCAACCGCACCTGATAACTGCAGCACCTCAAGCCAGTACTGTGTTTCGTCCGCTTCTTCTTGAACGGTGTGAAGTTTGGAAACAAACTCGGCTTTGGACCGTGCCCTGCATGCGGCACGATAGTTCGCCCCAACAGAAGTCGCAGAACGTATTAATTGTCTGCTGATAATATCACAAGACCTCCGCCGTGGTAACGAGTCTGCGAGCTTTATAATTCGAACTGCAAACTGTTTCGCTCGTTCCCTCAAATGCTCAAAGTCACTGCTCTTCCTCATTTTTCATTTCTGCATTTTACATTTCTTCGCTTTGCTCGGGTGTCCAGAGGGATTTGAACCCTCGACCTCCAGGGCCACAACCTGGCGTTCTAACCAACTGAACTATGGACACCAGGTAAAAATTCCGCACAAAAGATACTCAAAAATTACCCGATAATCAAGGAATTGCAGGTTCTCGGAAGCAGATCGATCAGAAAAAGGAAAGATGCACTTGGCAGAATTATTGGCTCAAAAAAAATCAAGTATGAATCTTTAAAAAAGATAAATTTCAAATTTCTGCCATGTTGGGCAAACGCGGAACCTACTGTTTCGTTCTCGACCAATATGTATTTGGATACTTCCACAATGCTTGTGACCCCGGCGCGAATCGAACGCGCAACCCTCAGCTTAGAAGGCTGATGCTCTGTCCAATTGAGCTACGGGGCCAAGATTCTTCAATCAAACGTTTGTAATGCTATATCCATATGTATCCGGATTCTAAAAACGATCCACACTCATCTAACATCACAGGATTCGCGACAACATTTCAAAGAAACCGATGCTTCATCTATGTTTTATTTTATGGCGACGAGACTCCATCGACCAAATCTATCAAAATATACCATTTTCCCATTTCTTGAGCAAACACGAGAACCATTTTGCTTTTAGAAC
>DASRUF010000045.1:0-3466 GCA_035655575.1 Bacteroidota bacterium
TGTTACCCAGAATATATGGAACATCCATACTCACCAAAAACGAAAAGCAAACATCCTTAAATGGTCAGTCAATACGGATCGGTATCGTTCAACCCAATATCGATCCGTTCGATAAATGGCAGACAAGTGGATTACAGCAAATCGAGTTGCATCATCAATTGACAAATGAATTCGTTAAACAAAATATTGATTTGGTGATCTGGTCGGAGACGGCAATTCCATTTTATATCTTAGACCAACCATACCAAATGTACTTTCAAAAAATTAAATTACGATTTGATACACTCGGCGTCCCATTATTAACAGGTATACCTGATCTAATTTATTACAAAGAAGGAGATGTCTCTCCCAAGAGTAGCAAGTTTGCCCCAAGCGGTCTTCGTTATGATACGTACAATAGTTCAATGCTATTGATTCCCGCAAGCAATATGATACAAAAATATGCAAAAGTGATTCTTGTGCCATTCGCTGAACGAGTTCCGTTTTCGGAAGAATTAAGTTTTCTGAATGCTATGCAATGGAATTTTGGTCTCGGCGGCTGGGGGAGAGGCAAAGATACGACTGTGTTCACATTTCAAACATCGAAATCGGTTGAGGTGAAATTTTCAAATATGATTTGCTATGAATCGATTTATCCCGGTTTTGTTGCAGCGTTTGTTCGAAAAGGAGCTCAATTTTTAACAGTCATCACAAACGATAGCTGGTGGGGAAATACATCTGGTCCTTATCAGCATGTTCAACATGGTGTCCTCAGAGCAGTGGAAAACAGGCGATGGATAGCTCAATGCGCCAATGGAGGCATATCTTGCTTCATTGATCCTTATGGTCGTATATTTAAATCGACTGACATGTATGCTCAAACGGTCATCTCGGCGGAGATCGAGCAAAAAAATGAGCTTACCTTTTATACACTACGCGGTGACTGGTTTGCAGAAATTATGCTAATGTTTAGTCTATTCTTCTTGACGGCAGCATTTGGGAAAAAATTATATTCGAGGATCAGAATAAAGGAACAAAATGAAATACATCGATCTGCGGAGTGATACGGTTACAAAACCTTCAGCCGGCATGCTCGAGGCAATGATGAGAGCCGAAGTCGGGGATGATGTTTTTGGTGAAGATCCGACCGTCAATGCGTTACAAAAGAAAATCGCTGAAATATTTGGGAAAGCAGCCGCGTTATTTGTTCCGAGCGGTACGATGGGTAATGAGGTTTGCATCAAAGTTCATACAGAGCCGGGTGATGAAATCATTGTCGAACAAGATTCCCATATCTTTGTTTATGAAACGGCTGCTCCGTCGCTGCTCTCTGGCGTTCAGATGAAAGCTCTCAAAGGTACACGGGGAATGATCACTGCCGCCCAAGTCAAACGAGAGATCCGACCAAAAGCGTACTATCTACCACGAACAAAACTTATCTGCGTCGAAAATACACACGGTAGGGCAGGCGGAACCATCGTTCCACTCGAGGAGCTAAAACTCCTTCATGAACTTGCAGAGAGTGAAAAAATCGGAATGCATCTTGATGGTGCACGTCTATGGAATGCGTGTGTTGCAACGGGAATCGCACCAAAAGAATATGCTAAGTATACTGATTCGATCTCAGTCTGTTTTTCGAAAGGTCTGGGTGCCCCCATCGGTTCAATCATTATTGGAACAAATGAGTTCATTGAAAAGGCCCGCAAGTATCGAAAGATATTTGGAGGTGGTATGCGCCAGGTGGGTATTCTCGCTGCCGCTGCGCTTTATGCTCTTGATTATAATATTGATCGGTTGAAGGAAGACCATCAAAAAGCCCGTTACTTCGCTGAAGAAATATCAAGGGTGAAATCATTGGAGATCGATCTTGCAGAGGTACAGACAAATATGGTCATAATCGAAATTGAAAAGAGAGGCAAATCACAAGAAGAAATTTTGCTTCTACTGAAGTCACATGGTATTTTAGTGACACCCGAACGTCAATCTGCAATTCGGGCAGTCATGCACCTCGATGTAAGTATGAAAGAAGTAGAACAAGCGGTTTCAGTTTTTCACAAGTTGTTTACTTGAGACTATGCTTGATCGAACAAAATTTAAACATGTATTCCAGCTCCAGGTACGTAATCACGAGGTTGATTGGCAGGGAGTCGTACACAATGCGAACTATCTGTTATATTTTGAAGTGGGACGATTCGAATATCTGAAGAACCTTGACATTAAGATGGATCTCAATACCGTTCGTAATGAAACGAAAGTTGTATTGGTTCGAAACGAGGTCGATTATAAATCGCCAGCAAGATTTGACGATCTCTTGAATATCTATACCCGGATTTCGTATTTTCGAAAATACGAGTTTTGCTTTCGAAGGGATTATTGAAAATGCAAATTCAGGCAACTTGGTTGCAGAAAATATTGCTGTTCATGTATGGCTTAATCATAACACCAATGAACCTATTTCAGTAAACAACGAATTTAAGAAAAAAGTACGATCATTTGAAGGGGAGACTCTTGAACTCCGTGAAGGGCCAAATTTGCGTTGATGGAATATTCTTCTATATTTTTTTTGCTGAACGAGTAATTATTTTGTATCTTTATTGTACTTTCAATAAGTAGACAGATCATTTAAATATTTATCAATGGCGTTCAAAATAATCCTTGGTATTTGGTTAACAGTTGTTATCATTGCTTCTTTCGTATTTCCCATTGTTGCAAATCCCTCACAGTGGTATGAATTTCCTATTATTCCCGGATTACAAGATAAAGCACGTATTTTATTTTTTCATGTGCCGATGTCGTGGACAACTGTTATTGCGTTCATCATCGCAATGATATATGGCATCAAATATCTCAAGACGAAAAATCTCGACGATGATATTAAATCAGTTGCTTCAGCAGGATTGGGTTTGATGTTCTGTATCCTTGCTACAGTCACTGGCTCGATTTGGGCAAAGTTTAACTGGGGATCGTTTTGGAATTGGGATCCTCGAGAAACTTCTATTTTTATGCTGTTATTAATCTACGGCGCCTATTTTGCCTTACGCTCGGCTCTTGATGAAGGAGAAAAACGGGCAACTCTTTCAGCAGTGTATGCGATCATTGGGGGTGTCACGGTTCCCTTTTTTATCTTCATTATGCCGAGGATTGTAGCGAGTCTTCATCCCGAACCGATAATCAATGCGGAAGGTAAGGTCCACATGAATAGCACTATGCTCACTGTTTTTCTTTGTTCCCTGATGGGTTTCACTGCATTGAACTTTTGGATGCTTAATCTTGCAATTCGTACTGGCCGCCTTCAATCAATTCAACAAAATCAGACATAATCTATGTTTAATTTTCTTTCACAAAATTCTTTGTATATTGTTCTTATCATTGTGCTTGTTTGTTGGGTAGGAATATTTTTTTATTTAATACGACTCGATAGAAAATTATCGAATCTCGAAAAACAAATGAAAAAGTGAGCTGACACTATGAAAATTAAAATTTTGAT
>DASRUF010000046.1:0-4362 GCA_035655575.1 Bacteroidota bacterium
AAGGTGTTGAACGGGATGTTGAGCAACAGCACCAGCTGTAATTCCGCTGCCTAAACCGATCACTAAAGCGTTATCCATTTTCGGTGCTACGACCGCTGGTAAATGACCGAGAAGAAGCTGGGTCATAAGGTCGCCCCGCGAGCTCGCATCTGCTTTCCCATTGACCGTGAGGATCAGTTGAGAATCCTGTTCAACAACAGCAACAGTCGCATTCACCCCTTCCTTGTAGTACATCACTTTATTCTGTTCATTCATTCGTACGAATTCAGCGTAAGAAGAAGGTGCCCTTCTTTTCTGCATAGAGCGAAAGACACCATAAGCCATTGTTGATCGATTCCATTCTGGCATATTCATAACATAGATAACGAGCAATACCCACCCGATCGCGGGCGCGAGCGATCGCTTCATCAATTTCCCAGCTCCAGTAATGAAAATGAGAGAACTGAGAATAAGGTTGATCACTATCCCCAACTGAATAGAATAATGCACACCCATCCATGGGATAAATACTAATCCCGTCATAAGCGATCCACCGACCGTGCCAAGAGTATTAATCGAGAAAATACTGCCTACCGACTTACCAACGAATTTGATATCATTTGTTACGATTCGACTAATAATCGGTAACGCCATACCAAGGAACAGCGTGGGTAAGAACATGAGTAAAAAACAGAAAATATATTCAATGATAATAAACAAAACATATCCTTGAGGTGTTCGATTAACAATATCACCGAGAACCCAGAAGTAGTATGGCAGGCGTTGGTAAATTGGAAGCACTGCAACCATAGCAACGCCCACTGCCAGTTCACAGTATCCGAGGAACGTAAAAAGATTTTTTACCTTGTGTATGAACTTCGAAACGATATAACTACCGAGCGTTATGCCAGAGATGAACGCCATTAACATGAGAGAGAATGAGTATGTCGAAGATCCAAGAATCAAAGACAACAATCGAATCCACGTGAGCTCATACACCATCGAAGAAAATCCGGAAAGCGCAGCCGCTGCTATTGCTATCTGAATCTGAGTCTTTGAGTACGATATCTCGCTCACGGGGGTCTCTTCAACGCCAACAGCCTCCATCGTTAAGTCTTCTCGTTCTCTCAATGAAATAATGTATATACCAATACCAATTATGGTATTGATTATTGCGGCGATATACACTGAATAGCGAAGTCCAAATACTTCAATTAAAAGAAAGCCTGCAAAAAATGATCCGAGAACTGCACCGAAACTATTTAAAAAGTATAATATTGCAACGTCTTTTCCTGTGTCCTCCAATCGCCGAGTGAGAAATTTGACAAGAATAGGTAATGTTCCACCCATGAGAAATGTTGGCAGAAATAACGAAACAACGCTGACGGATAATTTTAGTGCGAGGACAAGAATGCTATTTGAAGGGGAATCTGTCGCAACAACGGTGTAGATGTATGCTTTTTCAAGTAATCGCAACAGCGTGGGGTATAGAAAACAATAAAGTCCGATTAGAATTTCGAGGATGCCATAGAGCCGTAGTCGTGATAATACGCTATCAGCTTTACGTCCCCAATAATAAGCTCCCGCAGCCAATCCAGCCATGAACGTGGCAAGGACAACCGTATGTGCATACGTGGTGTTTCCGATGAAGAGCGCTAAATATTTTGCCCACACCACCTCATAAATGAGTCCACAAACTCCCGACATGATGAAGGCGAATGCAACAACTGTCAGGAGATTTTTTTTCTGCACGTTATGTTTCTTTTGCAGTGATCATATGTGCAATCTACTCGGAAAATTTTCACCTCATTCCTTTGATAAGAGATTGCGAGCAATGACTAATTTCTGAATCTCTGTTGTTCCTTCACCTATTGTGACCAGCTTTACATCACGGTAGAATTTTTCAACCGGAAAATCCTTGATAAAACCATATCCGCCATGGATTTGAACAGCCTCATTCGTTGCCTGAACTGCTACTTCCCCAGCGAAGTACTTCGCCATCGCTGATTCAAGCGTGACATCTTTTCCTTGATCTTTGAAATACCCGGAGCGATAGGTCAACAATCGAGCCGCTTCGATCTGAGTTGCCATGTCAGCTAATTTCCATTGAATCGCTTGAAACTCGATAATAGGTTTACCAAACTGCTGGCGTTCTTTTGCATACTTTAAACTTGCATCGAGCGCACCCTGCGCTATACCCACTGCAAGTGCTGCAATGCTGATACGACCACCATCAAGAATAGTAAGCGCCTGCACAAAACCCGATCCCTCTTCGCCAAGGAGATTAGCCTTAGGTACCCTACAATTATCGAAGGCAAGGGCAGAGGTATCACAACAGCGCATCCCAAGTTTATTTTCTTTCTTGCTCACAATGAAGCCGGGCGTATTATTCTCAACAATGAACGCACAGATACCCTTCTTTCCTTTACTCCTATCGAGATTTGCCATAACAACGGTGACCTCCCCGACACTGCCATGAGTAATAAAATTTTTACTGCCATTGAGGATGTAGTAATCACCGTCACGTTTTGCTGTTGTTAACATACTTCCTGCATCACTTCCTGATGTCGGTTCAGTGAGCGCCCACGCACCAATCTTGCGTCCAGTAACCAAATCAGGTAAGTATTTCCTTTTCTGTTCCTCATTACCAAATGTATAGATATGATTACAACAGAGACTATTGTGTGCTGCAATGCTGAGGCCAATAGAGGGATCGACTTTTGAAACTTCTTCAATAATCGTTATGTATTCCATATAACCGAATCCTGCGCCGTTATACGATTCGGGAAAAATCACTCCCATAAAACCCAACTCTGCAAGTCTTCGAATGATCTCAAGCGGAAATTCCTGCGACTCATCATATTTCATCACGACTGGTCGAATTTCCTTCTCTGCAAAATTTCTCGCCACTTCGCCCACCATCTTCATACTCTCAGTATATTCGAACGTCAAAGATATGTTTTCCATCGTTAATTGTTCAGCCATGATTTGTCCTTGATAATGTTCCTCTTTAATGTAGGTTGTTTTAAAACGAATTGCAATGATTTAACGTTGAACATCGGAAAGCAAACGATCCACGATGTCGTACGGCGTTGTCTGAAAAGTAATCACATTCTGCACTTGTGACTCGAGCAATTGCTCTCGTTCCTCATTCCAAAAATGAATATTCAATTGTTCACCGATGAGACTTTTGATACGTTCTATTGTACGATTTTTTCGTTTTCCCATCAAAATATTCTTGTCAGTTAAAAACTCTTTATGACGAGTTACCATTTCTTCTATTCGCTCGATACCCTTACCGTCATTGGCAATGCATTGGATAACATCGGGAAACCAACCATCAACGCTATGCTTAAAATTTAGAACCATTTTTATGGATAACGCTGCCTGTTCCGCTCCCGCACGATCCGATTTATTGAGAACAAAAAAATCGGCAATCTCCATTAATCCAGCTTTCATTGCCTGTATGGAATCACCTGATTCCGGAACGAGAACCACGACAGTCGTATCTGCCGCGCGGGCAACATCAAGCTCGGATTGCCCAACACCCACCGTTTCAAAAAAAATAATGTCACAGCCTGATGCATCAAGGATATCGGCTGCTTCAACGGCTTTTTTACTCAAACCTCCCATACTCCCACGAGAAGCCATGCTACGGATAAAAACACCGTCATCCAGTTCGACATCGGTCATCCGGACACGATCACCCAAGAGTGCACCACCGGTAAACGGGCTCGTCGGATCAACTGCAATAATACCAACTCGCTTATTGTCTCGGCGATAGAGTTTTGCAAGTTTATTGGCTATTGTACTCTTGCCGGCGCCGGGTGGTCCAGTAATACCGATGCGATATGCTCGCCCCGTATGTCGGTAAAGAATCTTTAAAAGAGAAGTTGATTCGACACGGTCATTCTCGATCATAGTGATTGCTCGTGCAATGGCATTGCGATCATGTGCGAGAATACGGTCGATGATCTCTTGTAAATTCATAGCTCTATATTACTTCTGGTGATTTTTAAAATACTCAACGGTCTTCCTTAATCCATCGCTAAGACCAATTGATGGTCGCCAGTTCAAAGTATTCTTAGCCATTGAATAATCTAGAACACTTCGTTGTTGCTCACCTTTTTTGGGAGGACCATGAATTTCGAGACTCTTAGAACGACTAAACTCATTGAGCATGTTGAACAGTTGATTGACATCGGTTTCAATTCCAGTCCCAATGTTGAAGATGCCCGAATCATTATAAGAAAGAGCGGACAAATTTGCTCTTACAACATCTTCGACATAAACATAATCACGAGTTTGCTTTCCATTCCCATTGATGACAGGCTGATCACCGGAGAGCATCTTACTCGTGAATATAGCAACAACTCCTGCTTC
>DASRUF010000047.1:0-2700 GCA_035655575.1 Bacteroidota bacterium
CAAGCGCGAGCTTCTCGAAGAATTAGGAGTCCATATCGCCGACGTATCATTGTATCATCAACAGCATAACCTTTATGACGATGGTGGATCATTTAACATCGCTTACTATTTAGTGGGCAACATTTCCAGCATCCCCAATGGAAAAAACGCTACTCAATGGCAGTGGGTGCTGATAAGTGAGCTTTCCTCGTATGATATGCTTGAGGGAAACAGTAAGGTTGTGGAAAAGCTAGTGAATGAATTATCAAGGTTCAATGTTCCATGTTCCAAGTTATGAAAATTGAACGATTTGAGGACTTAGAGGTTTGGCAGGAAGCGAGAGAACTTTGCAAGAAGATAAAAGAGGTTACTTCCAAGAATGAGTTTGCAAAAGATTTCAAATTTAGAGATCAGATTCGTGATTCGTCAGGCTCGATAATGGATTGCATTGCAGAAGGGTTTGAACGAGGTGGGAACAAAGAGTTTACTCAGTTTTTGAGTATAGCAAAGGGGTCATGCGGCGAAACACGCTCTCAGAGCTATCGTGCCTTTGATTACGAGTATATTACACAGGAAGATTTGAACGATGTACATGACCGTTGCGTCAAACTTAGTAAGAAAATTTCAAGTTTCATGAGTTACCTAAAAAAATCAAACTTCAAAGGATCCAAATACCACTAACCTCGAACCTTGAACCTCAAACCTTGATCCTTAAACCATGAACCTTAAACCTAATCCCATGATGGATCAAAAAGCAAACATAAAAAAATTTCATAGTCTCCTTTTACACTGGTACAACGTCAACCAGCGCCCCCTCCCCTGGCGAGATACAAACAATCCTTATGTCATCCTCATTTCTGAGATCATGCTTCAGCAGACTCAGGTGAGCAGAGTTCGTGAGAAACTTCCTCTGTTTCTCAAGAAATTCCCGACATTACAAAAATTAGCAAAATCCTCAAAAGCGGAAGTTATTCGGGCTTGGCAAGGAATGGGATATAATAATAGAGCGGTGAGATTACACCAGATGTCGAAGAACATCATCAAAAATTACGACGGAAGAATCCCTTCTGAAGCTTCAATCTTAAAAGAATTGCCCGGTATCGGAGATTACACTTCATCTGCGGTAGCATGCTTTGCCTTCTACAAGCGTGTGCCAGTGGTTGATGTAAATATTCGAAGAGTCCTTTCACGCATATTTTGGAAAATGAAATCACCCTCGGACATGAGGAAAGAAGAAGAAATATGGCGGCTTGCAAAAAAAATATTACCGAATAATTGCTCCCGCTGGCATCATGCACTTATGGACCTTGGCGCAACAATTTGTACATCGAGAAAACCGTTTTGTACCCAATGTCCGGTTATTGAGCTTTGCAAATCGAAGTTTCTACACAGACATGCTAATAGAGAGAAGTCAAGACAAAAATCATTTGAGCCAACGTATGCTGGGCTTCAGCGACGTTTGTGGCGAGGAAAAATTATCGAAGCATTGCGGAATGTCAATGGGACTGGACTGATCCCCATTATGAGACTGGGGCGAACTGTTAAACCAGATTTTTCCAAAAAGGAAATCCACTGGCTGAAAATAATCATTAACCAGCTCTGCGATGACGGCCTTTTGCAAATCTTAGAAACACCACGCACCATGAAAGTGAGATTAGCTCAGGAATGAGAGAACGATTGACCAAACTTTCTGTCGAGGAACTGTCCACGCTTTATCATAACCAACAAGCTGCCATTCGTATGAGGTTGGAGGAGTTCTCACAAATTCCCCCAACTGAATACTTCTATGAACTGATCTACTGTCTCCTCACACCACAATCCAGTGCCAGTAACGCGGAAAAAGCTGTTACACTGTTGCGTCAACATAGTTTTCATCAAGCATCAATCAACCCAGAACAGTTGCTTCATCAGCCAGAGTTTTACATCAGATTTCATAAAACGAAAGCTAAACATTTACTTGCAATGAAGAATCAATATCCAACAATCAAACAACACCTTCTCAATGGTTACCCAAGTGGGGAGATACGGGAATGGCTCGTGAAGAACATCAAAGGATTGGGATGGAAGGAAGCATCGCATTTCCTTCGGAACATTGGTCATCGGAATCTCGCAATTCTCGATCGACACATCTTGAAAAATCTTATCCGCTTCGGAGTAATCCGAAAGACGATTAAAACCCTAACGCCGAAACGTTATCACACAACCGAGAAGAAATTCCAACAATTTGCTGAGCATATCGGTATACCAATGGACGAGTTAGATTTGTTGTTCTGGAGTATGGAAACGGGAAAGATACTAAAGTGATTTCGAATTTGGGATTTTAGATTTTGGATTGAACTTGAAAATTTTACACCGCATATCTCACAACTATTGCCAAGAAGCGTTATGAAAGCGCTTGTCATTGGAGCGGGGATGATGGGGAAAGCAATCACCTACGATCTGGCACACTCCCCCGGTGTTGGCGAGATCATTCTCGCAGACATCGACAGTGATCGAGTAACCCAAGCTGCACATACCCTCGGCAAAAATGTCAAGCCACAAAAGCTCGATGTCAGTTTCTATGATGATGTTATTGAGTTGATGTCGCAGGTCGATGTTGCCATCGGTGCAACATCGTACAATCATAATCTTCTCCTGACAAAAGCTGCCATAGAAGGAGGTATACACTTTTGTGATTTGGGCGGAAATATGGATGTGGTTGATCGTCAACTCAGTCTTCAC
>DASRUF010000048.1:0-6473 GCA_035655575.1 Bacteroidota bacterium
AAACTCAAAGACCGAGAAACCACAATTGTCAAACTCATCCCTAAGAATACAGCCTCGAATATCAAATGGATGAAGGTATGGGTAGATACCGATGATTGGTTAATGAAGAAAATACAGGTGTTCGATATCAGCGATAACTTAATGACATACTTCGTTGAGGATCTTAAGCTTAACAGTGGACTTGCCGATAGCACTTTTCAGTTCGACATTCCACCCGATGTTGAAGTCATAGATTTACGTTAGTTTCACCACTGATTCTTAACGATGGTTCATGAAGCTTAAAACGGCATTTAAATACATAGTTGGTATCGTATTAATGGTTTTATTTCTTTACTTTGCCTTCGACGATACAGATTTCGGACATCTTTGGTACATTCTCTCACACGCAAATTACTGGTGGGCATTGGCGATGTTTCCCGTTTTATTATTAAGCCATATGGTTCGAGCATGGCGTTGGGAATATCTTCTTCGTCCTGTTAAAAAAGAATTACGTTATCGAAATCTTTTTTCGGCAATGATGGTAGGTTACATGATGAATAACGTTCTACCACGGGCTGGTGAATTAGTTCGCCCTTACGCAATAGGAAAACTCGAAGGTGTATCACGAACAACTGCGTTTGGCACTGTGCTGATTGAGAGAATGTTTGATATCTTTTCATTCATGATTGTCATTGCATTAATTCCCTTCGCGTATACAGGTCCTCTAACACAAGTTTTTCCATGGCTGGAGGATGTGGGGATATGGATTACCCTCATAACGATCAGCCTTCTCGGCATTTTTTCCTTTCTCATGTTTCGCCGCGATATTGTGATGAAATTTCTCAATTATTTTACCCGCCATGCCTCACTACGGACTGCGAAATTTGCCGAACATATTACCCATTCGTTTCTCGACGGTTTTCTCTTTATAAAAGAGCCAAGAAATTATTTTCTGATTGCATTGTTGAGTGCAATTATATGGATTCTTTACATCATCATGATGTATCTTCCCTTTTACGCTTTCAATCTAACTGAAAGATATTCTCTCGATTTGGGCTCTGCGATTGTTGTTCAGGCGATTTCAAGTATTGGGTATTTAATGCCAACACCGGGTGCAATAGGACCGTATCATTACTTCACAATACAAACGTTAACTAAATTATATGGAGTGAATGAAGATGTAGCACGTAGTTATGCTACGATAACTCATGCGATAGGTTATATTGGGATTACCGTGATCGGCCTCTATTATTTTCTTCGAGATAAGCTCCACATGACAGAGGTTATGAAGCAAGAGTCTTCTAAACAAGATGTTGTTGCAGAGCCGGATCGTGCATCGTAAGATTGCTTGTTTATTATTTTGTTGTATTTTTATGACTAAGCTCTCGGCTCAACCAAGCGATGAATTTTCCAAGGGTAGAGCTTTCGGTATATCGTTTGGATTGGGTCTTAGCGTTGTCAAAGTTACAGATATTGTCGATTACATAAATCTACGTTATCTCCCTTTGAGTAAACTTGATGATTTTACAAGTGCACCGGAGTTTTTTGGCGGTGTGGAATTTGGTGTGAGTGAAACATGGGGAATGAAATTGGAATATGCCTATATGTTTAAATCATACAATCTGGGACAGGGCTTAACATCTCCAGATGTTATATCGTACGGTGTTCATATGCCTACAGTTCTTATCCAGTATTTAATATATGGGCAGGGCTATGCTGTAAAAGTCGGTGGGGGATTAGGATACCATATTGCCATTTTATCCGAAGATTATTCGTTCTACGGTAATCAACGGTATAGTTCCTCTGGCATTGGTATTAAAGCCGAACTTGAAGGCAATACAGCGTTTGACGACCATCTATTTGGATACATTGTTATAGATATACGAGAAAATATTATGAATGAATTCAAAGATTCGGGAGGAAGTACAATGTTGATTCCCCTTAAGGCGACTAACGCGAGGTTGAATCTGTTTAGTTTAGGGTTAAAATTTGGCTTCATTTATTACATACACTAATTTTTTTTAATTCAATTCAATCATCAATTAACAATATGGAGTACCTATGAGAACACCTCGATTCTTCCTTCAAGTAATTGTAATCCTCATTGGATCATTATTCATATCATCGGCTCAGGAAAAAGAGACGACAAAAAAAGGAACAAAAATGACATCAGACGAAAGTAAATCGAAAGAAATTGTTGTTCTTGAGACCTCGATGGGAAAAATTGAGGTTGCAATGTTCCGGGCGGAAGCACCAAAAACTGTTGAGAATTTTTTATCGTACGTAAGAGATAAATTTTATGATAGCACAATATTTCATCGTGTGATTAAAAATTTTATGATACAAGGCGGCGGTTTTACCAAAGACCTTAAGCAAAAGTCTACTAAACCCTCAATTGTCAACGAGGCAGACAATGGACTAAAAAACGAAGTCGGTACTATCGCAATGGCCCGCACACCAGATCCAAATTCAGCAACATCTCAATTTTTTATCAATGTGAAAGACAATAGTTCTTTAAATTTCAAAAACAAAACCCCTCAGGGATGGGGATATTGTGTTTTCGGTAGAGTTGTCAAAGGTATGGATGTTGTGAACAAAATCGAGAATGTCAAGACAGGTTCTGCAAATGGAATGCAGGATGTTCCCGTTGAACCTGTAGTAATTCTCACTGTACGTCAGAAAGGAAAAAATGAACCAGCCCCAAAATAATGAGACAATAACGTCGTTAGAGAATTTCATTAGGGAATATTCGTATATGAGATTATTTCTTGAGGGTAAAAAGTGGACAGAAGAATTTTAATTTTTTAGGAGTATGTCGTAGGCGCCGAAGAAAGAGATAACTTCTTTAAGTAACTCCTATAGTATGATCACAGGCTTAGCAAAAATAAAATCAGGGGTGATCCCTTGCTTGAAAATTTAGAGGTCTCCTTGCGTAATAAGAAATTTTCTCCTCTTTATTTATTTTATGGAGGTGAAGATCTTTTAATCGAAGAAGGGGTTGATCTGATTGTTTCATCAGCACTCGATGAATCATCGAAAAGTTTCAACCTCGATATCGTCAATGGTGATGAAATTGATGCTAAAACCGTTGTCTCCCATGCTTCATCCTTTCCGATGATGTCGGAACATCGGGTGGTAGTTGTCCGTGATTTCGATAAGATGGCGAACAAAGAACTTCTTTTACCCTTCATCAATAATCCCCTTTCGTCAACGTTGCTTGTTATTATCTCTCAGAAACCAGATTTTCGGCAGAAGTTTTTTAAATCATTTCGAGAACATGGAACCGTCATCGAATGCAAGCCGCTCTACGACGATAAAGTTACACCGTGGATAAGTATGCGTATCCAAAAACTTGGGAAACGGGCTACGCACGAGGCATGCCAATTGCTTTTTAATTATATAGGGAAGTCATTAAGAGAAATTCAGAATGAAATTGATAAACTTTTTATTTTTGTTGGAGAAAAGAAAATTATCGAAGCTGATGATGTCAATGCTGTCGTTGGCATGTCGAAGAATTATAACATCTTCGAACTTCAGCGGGCTATTGGTCTAAAAAATGTACCGCAATCATTCGAAATACTCGAGCGAATGTTAGATGCTGGTGAACGTCCCACAAGCATGATCATCATGCTCACAAAGTATTTTCAGAAAGTTTGGGTTTTACAAGAACTCAAGAAAACGAGTTCCAATTCATACCAACTTGCAACAACAATAGGGGTAAATCTACGGTTCTTTCAAGAGTATCTCATTGCGTGTAAAAATTACGCATCGAGCCAACTTGAAAATTGCTTTATTGCTCTTGTGAGGACGGATTCAATACTTAAATCTACGACACAGGACCCAAAGCTTGTTATGACCCTGCTTGTACATCAAATAATCAAACCGCAATTATATTGATTTTCTTTAAAAAACTCATTACGTTTCCAACGAACGTTTTAGATACAAAGGAACATTCCATAAGCTTGCCAAGTTAAATCCATAGCTGAATGTCTGAAAGACAACCAGTAACTCATCTCCAAACAGATGAAGAACTTATAGCAGCATATCAACAAGGTAATCCTGCGGCATACAATGTTCTTGTGGGTCGGTATAAAGATCAGCTTATAAATTATGTCTTTCGGTATTTAGGAGATTACGATGAAGCAGATGATGTTGTTCAAGAATCATTCATCCGTGTTTACCGGAAAAAAGAACAATATAAACCGATTGCAAAATTTTCAACCTGGATTTACACGATTGCCACGAATCTTGCAAAAACACAACTCCAACGTCGTAAGAGACATTCAATTTTTTCGTTGAATCGTAGTGGGCGAGGAGAAGATGAAAAGAGTATCGATATTCCTGATTCAAGAGAAAATGTTGAAGCATATGCAGACAATACTTTAAAACAAGAGATGATCCAGGATGCTTTGATGAAAATGTCTTCGAAATACCGAGATGTGGTTATTCTTTTTGAAATTCAAGAATTGACATACGATGAAATATGTGCAATCACAGGATTGAACATTGGCACTGTAAAATCACGGTTGAATCGCGGGCGAGCTAAGCTCCGCGAACTGTTGAAAGACCTTCGTGATGAATAATTCGGAAAAATCGCTTTGTTATTTCAAAACTCCATTGTTTATAAATTGAATTATTTATGGATGAAAAAAATCAAATCAATCCTAAGGATGACCATTTTCTGCATCGGTTGATGAAAAGTCTTCCTCGTGTCAAAGCGTCCCCTGATTTTGAGGCTCGACTTCAACGCCGTATACTTGAAGAAAGTAAATCTCGCGGGATTTTTGGACTCTTTACAAAAACCTCATCATTAATGAGATTACCTGCTTTTGCTTATTCGCTTATTGCATTGATCTCGGTTGGACTCGGCTCGTATTACATCTATCTCCGAGTCGGTGTGTCGCCAATTGTTCCCTCAGAATCTATCCCCTCAAATCAACAATACGAAAATGAAACGAAGCAAAAAAGTACAGGTGGGCAATCAGGAATTGATAGATCGGATGCAAGGAGTGAATCAACGCCCAAAGATCAATTGTCCAGACGCATAGATGCTCCAGTTACTGCTGGAAAACAATCTGCTGTTTCAGATGAGACAAAGAAACCTCAAACAGACGACCAGCTATCAATTCCACCAACCGAGCAATTTCAAGAGTTGGAAAAAGCAAAGTCAGATTATCCCAAAAAAATACGAGAACAAAATCTGGAACCAGCTTCGGTATCTCGTTCTCAAAAGGAGGCTGTTGTCCAGGAGCCAACTCAGGAAATTAAATTAATGGATAAACTTGAAAGTGGTCAAGGCATTGAGGCACAACAGTTTCAAAAAGTTCAGGTTGATCGAGTTTCGAAAGATCGAGATCGCACCATGGCGCCACTCCAATCCCCTGAAGGAGGGTATCGAATCAGAGCAGGTGCATCAACAATTCAATCACAATATCAAAGAGATTCTGCAATACTTGCTGATAGTATTAAGCAAGATTCGTTAATGCGACTGCAAAAGAAACTTCAACTTCAACGACAACAGTTGAAGATTAAAAAGCCATCTTAAAAAAACATTCAATGGGAGATGACTTCTCTCCTGCCAGCGATCCATCTGCTCATCTTTGGACTTCTCTTGGGAATTATTGCGGGTGTTCTCTCCTACTATTTTCATTTCCTCACTCGTAATGGCGCCATAGCGGCAGCAATCCTTGGGAGTATTCTCTATATCTTTGGTGAGTGGAGAGCGCTAACTCCTATGCTCACGTTTTTTATTTTTTCTAGTGCACTAACAAAATTCACTCAGCGGAAGCAACCGGAGATTTCTCAAATATTTGAGAAAAGTGGACCACGAGATGCCGTACAAGTTCTCGCCAATGGTGGGATAGCGGGTTTAATGATCATCATGTCATTCTTCGTCCCAAACTTATCTGTTCATCTCGCTTACTTGGGATCGATATCGGCTGTTACCGCTGACACTTGGGGAACAGAGCTTGGAATGCTCTTTCGTGGCAAGACATTCCACATCACTAATCTTAAAAAAGCTGATCCCGGAATGTCGGGTGCAGTTTCTCTTCAAGGGACCATTGGCAGCGTAATAGGCGCTCTGTTGATTAGCATCTATTCATTTTTTTTTGTTCCTGAGCAGGCGATTAAGTATTCGTCGATCATTGTTGCCGCTGGTTTGGCTGGTAGCTTCGTTGACAGTCTTATGGGCGCATTGTTTCAAGCCCAATATCAGTGTCCGGCATGTTATCAGATCACCGAACGAACGAATCACTGCAATTTACAAACGGAGTTGGTACGAGGGAAAGTGTGGATCACGAATGATATCGTTAACTTTGTGTGTTCTATTGTCGGTGCTATAACATCATTTTCCATAGCAGAATATCTATGACATTAAGGTATTTTTTAAACACTATCGATCCAGATACGTCATCCTGTTGCCTCATAATTAAATGTAACTATGCGAGATGATAAGATTTCTCTGTGACAGTTGCAACAACGGAGCTCATTCT
>DASRUF010000049.1:0-5600 GCA_035655575.1 Bacteroidota bacterium
CTCAGAAACGGAGAGAACTCGAAATTCGTTTCAAAGCCGAACAGAACCTCCGCCTTCGTCTTGAAACCGAACTCCATGAACGAGAAAATCAAACAAAGAATATAAAATTTGACGAAGACCTCATACGACAAGCAGAAGATGAGGAAAGAAGACGGCGCGACATCGAAAATCGGATAAGGGCTGAAGAAACTGCAAGAAAAAAGCTTGAACTTGAATTACAAAAACCAATTCTTGAAAAGAGTACGATGGCTATTGAGGATGAAATTAAGAAAAAAGCCATCGATGATGATCGCAGGCGAAAAGAACTCGAAACACGTCTTCGAGTCGAAGAACTCCAACGTCAAAAACTCGAAGCAGAATGGCGTAGCCGCAAAGAAGATCAACGAAAATTGAAAGAACTAGAAGCAATAGAGATCAGAACAGATGAAATCGAAGTCAAAAAATCTGATACTCGAGAGCATCCTCATAAGGATGAACCTATTCATACCAAACATAGAGAAATCCCGGCAGTGTTACTTGATCAACAGCCAATAAAACAACAAATTACGAGAGTTCAAGAACCAACACATGAGATTCTTAAACAAAAGGAAGAAATCCCAGAAGCGAAAGGAACATTTTCGTATTTCGAAAATCTTGAAACAACGATTAAATTAGCTCTTGCCGTATATCTGGTTATTTTGATCAGTGGAATTCTCTTAGTTCTTCTCGAACCAGAAAATATCATTGCATCTGCAAAAGAAAACCAAATTCAAGTACTCACCATCACCTTATTTATCATTGTAGGATTATTCTTTGGTTTGTTTGCTGCCATTAGCAAAATAAACTGGCTTGGTGAATTACACATTTGGCTGGACCGGAACTTTTTTGGTTTTCTAAAAAAATCGAATGAAGTGATTTTTCAGACGCTTCTCTTTTCACTCGATTCAACTGAGAGAACAACTGCTATCAATCTTCCTTCAGATAAGAAAGATGCAATCGCCCAAACTATTTTTTCACGCTTAGCTAACGATAGTCAGTTGTTTGAATCCTTACTCCGTACTGGCATATTTCGAACTTGGATTTGGTACTGGATAATGATTTATGGCACTTTCATCTTCACCTTGCTAACAACCGTAACATTTATGTTTGTCATAGGAGGGACAGAATCGGCGAGGCCATTCCTCTTTACAATGAGTTGTATTTTGGGCATGATTCACCTTGCCCTCAGTTTAGTCCTTGGTAACAGTCTTGTGCGGATGACACAAGGAGCTGTTGACTCAATCGTACGATCGCATAGAAACGATATCGCCATTATGCTGAGGACCAATATCAATGAAGCCTAATTAGCTGGTTGTTTATCCGAAGTGGGCTCGGGATGTTGTTTTTCGAGCATGATTTCTGTATGTTTGGTTGCGTTGTGCCGATCATAAAACATTTCTATGTCACCATTTCTATTTTTCTTGCGCCAGTAGCTCAATTGGATAGAGCATCAGCCTACGGAGCTGAGGGTTGGGGGTTCGATTCCCTTCTGGCGCACTCCGTCCTTGAAACAATTGACTGGTGTTGCTTTTTTACACTGATTTCCTTACCTTGCTGACCGTATTATTAACAGAGCATGTATAGAGAAATCTTTCTGCAATATATCATGAATTTTCATTTCACGTAAGGAGATAAACTTGGGTAAAAATACAAAGGGCCGTGTCCTCGTTGTTGATGATGAAGATGATCTGAGAGTCTTACTGAGCCAGCAGATCAATAGCGCGGGGTATGATGTTTCTACTGCCGCTGATGGTGAAGAGGCGATCAACATTATCAAAAAAAACAGTTTCGACGTAGTGTTGTTAGATATCAACATGCCGAAAGTTAATGGCATCGAGGTATTAAAATTCATTCATAAAAATTATCCCAAAATAAAAGCCGTGATGTTAACCGGATTTGCAGACCTAAAGCACGCTATGGAAGCGAGGGAATTTGGTGCACGAGATTTCATCGGAAAGCCTTACAAACTCGAAGATGTTATGTCCACGATTGATCGCTTAGTAAACGAATGAGTTCGTTGGATAAAACTACGATTCAAGAATGTATCTACTCCACAAAACAATAAAATCGTACTAATGATTGAAGAATTAAAAAATATTCCAAGTAAAGTTAATCTCGAACAATTTGACGTTAGTACATTTTCAAAGGATAAAATCCGTGATTTATTCCGTGCCGGAAAGGTCCCTACAGCAGAAGCTATGGTAGATGAAATCATACTCCGAGGATTGAAGTTGGGAGCAACTGACATCCACTTCGAGCCTGCGGAAACAGAGTTGAGAGTCCGATTAGCACATGAAGGTGTGATGAAAAAACTCGTCCACTTATCAAAAGAAATTTCAGATAATGTTGCGAGCGTTTTGAAGACAAAAGCAAGTCTGAACGCATTCGAAAAAAAGAAGCCCCAGGAGGGCCGCTTCTCCATAACACTCGCTTCTCATCAATTCGATATTCGATTGAGCACCGTCCCTACAATGAACGGCGAACGTGTCGCACTTCGTGTTCTTCATAAAACTGCACGCGTTGCAACATTGGACGAGCTAGGATTTTCAAAAGAAAATCTCGAAAAGTTTCGCGCATTGCTGAGGCGACCAACCGGACTATTATTGGTGACGGGATCATCGAATTCCGGCAAGAGCACAACGGTTTATGCTGCCGTCAATGATCTCCAATCGCCTGAACGAAGTATCATCACCGTTGAAAATCCAGTCGAATATAAACTCGATTTTGCCTCGCAGGTAACGACATCTTCAGATAAATCGTTCACATACGTCGATGCACTCCGTGCTATTCTGAGACAAAATCCAAATGTTATTATGTTAGGGGAAATTCGGGATGCTGAAACAGGCATCGTCTCCGCTGAAGCGGCATTGACAGGGAATTTAGTCCTGAGCACGATGCTCTCCGGTGATGCCGTCGGTGCTATCCTTCGTCTGATCAACCTCGGCGTACCACCTTACTGGTTAGCTTCGACATTGATCGGTATTGTTTATCAACATCTCGTGCGAAGAATTTGCAACGCTTGCAAAGAGGAGTATGAAACGATCGAAGAAGAACATTCGGCTTTTGTCAACCTTCTCTCAGGTCAAAAAAAATTCTACCGAGGTAAAGGATGTGAAGCTTGTAAGAACACGGGTTTCGAGGGTCGATCTGCTTTTCATGAAGTTCTCATCATCAACGACCAGCTTCGGGACCTCATATACCAACAAGCATCGATTATGAAGCTGAAAGACGCTGCGCGTGCATCAGGGTTCGAAAATATTTTCCAGGACGGCATAAAAAAGATCGCACTTGGGGTAACAACCATTGGTGAATTTTCACGTGCCCTGGGTTAATTGAGTTTCCCATCATTAATCTCCCCTACCTTTTCTAACCCTGCGCCCATAGCTCAACTGGATAGAGCATCAGACTTCGGATCTGAGGGTTGGGGGTTCAACTCCCTCTGGGCGCACCATGTGCATATTTAACGCCCACTCCCCACGCTTGTGGCAGATAATCAAAAACAATCATCAACTGGGGTTCTCAGCCGAAGGCTGATGCCTGCCCGCCGCTTCGCTTTGGCAGGCGGGCGCCTTTGGCGCAAACTCTCTCTGGGCGCAGAGTTAACTCGGATTAGAAATTCGGGATTGGAGTTTTTGAAATCGAAGATTAAACTCTCTACTTTTTGGGGCACACTGAATTGTATTCTACCAAGTAATTTAGTTACCTGATCACATTTGGTCAGGTTTTTTATTTTTATTACAATTATGTAGCCTATGAATATTATTGAACAAGAAGCAACCTACTTCTTCCATACATACAAGCGAATTCCACTCGAGATCGTGCGAGGGGAAGGTGTCTACCTCTACACAAAAGATGGACAGCGTTACCTCGATATGTTTGCTGGACTTGGAGTCAATGCACTTGGATATGCAAACCCAAAGGTCGTTGCGGCAATCGAGGAACAATCCAAAAAATACATTCATCTATCGAACTACTATCTCCAAAAGCCACAGATTCACCTCGCTGAATTGTTAGTCAAATACTCAGGATATTCTAAAGTCTTTTTCTCCAACAGCGGGACGGAAGCAATCGAGGGTGCAATAAAAATCGCAAGGAGATGGGGATCTCGTGTCGGCAAATCAGAAATCACCTCCTTCACGAATGCATTTCATGGTCGAACGATGGGTGCTCTCTCGCTGATGGATCGCCCAAAGTACAGAGAAGGATACGAACCATTTCTTGAAAATTTTCGAGTTATTGAATTTAACAATGTTGAAGAGCTGAGTAAATCAGTCAACGAGAAGACTCTGGCTGTTGTTTTGGAATTCATACAAGGTGAAGGCGGCATCCATCCGGCTACAGCAGAATTTGTTGCTGAGCTGAGAGCATTAAAATCTACATTCGGCTTTCTAATTATTGCTGACGAAATCCAATCAGGGCTTGGACGGACAGGAAAATTTTTTGGTCATCACCATTATGAAATCCAACCAGATATCGTTGTGATTGCGAAACCGTTAGGCGGCGGATTACCATTAGGCGCCATCTTAGGCGATGAAAATGTTGCTCACGTATTAGAGCCGGGTGTTCACGGTACAACATTTGGTGGAAATCCTGTTGCGTGTGCTGCTGGAATTGTTGTGTTGAATGAAATCATGGAACACGGTGTGTTAAAAAATGCAGCAATCATGGGTGATTTACTGAAAAATAAACTTCTTGCTCTACAACAAGCATTTCCATCGATGGTCAAAGATGTGCGGGGCTACGGATTGATGTTAGGTATGGAACTCAATCAAGAATGTGATTCGATTGTTACCATGATGCGTGAACGAAAAGTTTTACTGAATTGTACCAATCAAAATGTTCTGCGGTTTTTACCACCGCTAATAATAAATAAGGAGCATATCGAATATACAGTAAATATACTGCGGGAAGTGTTGAAAAAGATGAGTTCTTAGATTTATAAAATAAGAAAACCGACATCTTTCCAGTCCCGGGTCCCACGAAAATCTGGTTTTATATTTTCTTTTTTTACTTCACCAGTCTTCGCCTTTCCGTTATCAACAACTATCAACATTCCTGTTCCTCGTCAAAGGGCGATATTCCACGATCATTTTGTCATCACCTGAGCAAGAGCATTTTCTTCATCTCCACAAACTGCGGGCTGCCGTCAAAAGGTGTGGCAATGAAGCGGTAAAAATAGATCCCCGAACCTAACCCTTCTCCATCAAACTCTAAGCTATGAATGCCAGCATCAGATGGCTTCTCCTCAATAAGAGTACTGACTTCGGTCCCCAGTACATCGTATACCTTGAGAGTTATAATGGATCGGGAGGGAAGAACAAACTTGATTGCAGTTGTTGGGTTAAATGGATTCGGAAAGTTTTGTTCTAATGCAAATGCAGCCGGGGAGACACTCCCCGAGGTCGGTTTTCTTGTCTCTGGCGGCGGAGGCGGTAGCTCCGCACTAGGTTCAAGCCTAATCCGATTGGATGGATTCACGGAACCGGAAGGCGAAAGAATCAACTTCCCCCTCTGATTTACTTTCACCCAATATCCCCTCAGTGGTAGAATAGAATCCGCTTGAACATACGAGCCGTCGAATT
>DASRUF010000050.1:0-8512 GCA_035655575.1 Bacteroidota bacterium
GGACAGCCTCAAATGAGGGGGTCGATAACAATGACGGTTTATTTTTCAAGTAATGATGTAAATTCTTTTATCGATCGAACGCCGGGAAATTCTTTCTCGAAGGTTTTTTTCTTGTCCGGATCGAGTTGGAATGATGTTTTCAATGATTCTAAAGCATCAAACGTTTTTCGCATGAGGAATAAAACTTTTGCCCGGGTGTAATAGGGGTCAGCCCATTTTGGTTGAAGGCAAATACATTTGTTCACTGCTTTCAACGCTTCTTTGAAGTATCCATACTCAAGTAATGTTTCACCGAGATCAAACCAAGCTTCAACATATGTTGGGTCAAATCTGACAGCCATTTTATAACTATACAACGCTTCGCGCCATTTACCCAGAGTATATGCGGCGTCCGCTTTTGCATACCAAAGCTCAGGATAATCCCGACAGAAGGATAATGCGCGATTGTAATCGGTGTATGCTTTTCGAGATTGACCTATCGCATCATAACAACTTCCCCTACCAAAATATGATTCATAGTGGGTGGAGTTATATTTAATAGCTTGGGTAAAACACTTGATTGCTTCCTTATAAAGACCCAATTCTTCATAAGCATTTCCGATATTATGCCATGCGTGGACATCTTTAGAATCAATGCGGATTGCTTGCTTATAACTATCAATCGCATCGTACAACCTGCCTAAATTCGCAAATGCGTTTCCTCGATTGTACCATGCGCCGGCAAAATCTTCTTTAATAGCAAGAGCCATCTCGTAGCTCTCGACCGCCTTCGTATACTGCATCATCCGATTGAACACAATACCACGATTGTACCATGCATTATAGTTATATGGGTCAAATTCGATGTGTTTGTCATAGCATCGTAATGCCTCGTCAAATTTATCAAGACAATCGTAGCAGAAACCTAACTCGTACCATGCTTCTTTGTGATTGGGTTTATCTTGGAGGATGAATTTGAGAATCTGTACCGAATCTTCAAAGCGATTCATTTTTTCAAAAATCATCGCTTTGCTGAATAGTCCCTCCTCGTTACCTGAATCGATCTCGAGAACACGGTCGAAGCAGGCAAGGGCTTCTCTATGGCGACCGAGATTATCAAGTGTGAGGCCTCGAGAAATGATAAGTTCGGTATCGACAGGGTTGAGGTTGAGGGCTTGATCAAAACACTGGAGGGCTTCGTCATGGCGATGGAGATTATTCAAAATAGCACCCTTCCGCTGCCATGTATCAGCACTGAAAGGAATATATTCTAATAAAAGGTCGATGAAATGGAGAGCTTCTTCATACTTTTCGCCCTCAAAATAAAAATTAACAATTTCTTCTAATGCTTCAATATTTGTTGAGCCTCCTCCACCATCGCTGAGTCGCTCTTTGAATTTTTTTATTTCATCCTCAAAATTTTCTCGTTTTCGATTTTCATGTTCTGCATCATCATCGGGATTCTCAAAATCAAAATCGTTCATGATTCCCTCACTAAATATTAAACAGTCGTGTACTCGAATCTGACTCTTAATTGAATATAAATAAAAATTAAATCTGTTGTCAAGTATTATAGATTGCGTGGCGGCAACATCCTTTGATTTTGGTGTGAAAATGAAGTATATTTAATGCTCTGAATTTCAATGATCGTTGAAAATTTTAAAGAGATCCAAGAGCGAGTTAATCAGGCTTGTTCACGCGTACAGCGGAAACGAGAAGAGATCACAGTTCTTGCTGTCACGAAATCGTTTAGTATCGATGTAATCCGTGAGGCACTCGTTCTCGGGATTTATGATTTTGGTGAAAATTTCGTTCAGGAACTTCGTAATAAACGTGAAAATCTTCAAAGTGAAAAAATACGATGGCATTTTATTGGTCACCTTCAATCGAACAAGGTCAAGTTTATTGTACCCTGGATACACCTCATTCATTCTGTTGATTCGATGAATCTTGCCCAGGAAATATCGACTCGAGCTAACCAGATCGGTCGAAAAATTGATGTCCTACTCGAAGTGAATGCGACGGGTGAAAAGAGTAAATATGGTATGTCGCCAAACGAGGTTCCAACGTTTATAAAATCTCTGTCACATCTATCGAATATCAACGTACAGGGCCTCATGACCATGGGCCCACTAAGTCCTGACCCCGAGGAATCCCGATCGTCATTCAGAATCTTAAGGAGGTTGAAGGATGATTTATATAGAGACGGAATTCCGCTTCAGCATCTCTCAATGGGAATGACAAACGATTTTGAGGTAGCAATTGAAGAAGGGGCAACGATTGTTCGTATTGGTACTGCACTTTTTGGGAAACGCTCAAAGGTAAAACAACCGATTCTCAACGGGAGACCACAACCATGAAAGTAACTCCGCTCGACATAAAAAAACAACAGTTTACCAAAGTTTTTCGCGGTTTTGATCCTTCTGAGGTGAACGCTTATCTTGACATTCTTGCCATGGAACTGGAAGAATGGCAAAAACACATCAAAGAACTTACCCAAAAGAATATTGAATTGGAAACGCATCTCAAAGATTACCGCTCTGTAGAAAAAGCCATGCAGCAGACGTTCATGCAAGCTCAGGAGACGAGTGGCAAAGCTATAGAGAATGCCCGCAGAGAAGCCCAACTGGTTCTTCAAGAAGCTGAAGGCAAAGCGGCACAGATTGTTGATAAGGCACGCAATGAACTTACTTCCCTTAAAGAACAAATTACCATCCTCAAGGCTAAAAAAGATTCTATTATCACTCGCCTCAAAATGCTATTGAATTCAGAGCTTGATTTGATCAAAGCTCTCGAAGTAGATGAAGAACTTCGCACAACCGATATTCAAGATGCAAGCCAAGAAGTTTCGAAAGAAAAGATGGAGATTGAAGAAATTATTCGAAATTTATAGCAAATATCTAGCGACTCCATCAATTTTGATTATTAAAATTATTCTCCATTTCCCCGTCATCATTTTGAATTTACCATGAAGAAATATTTATGGCATCACTTCGTGATCAAGTAGATCAGGCTGTAGATTATATTCGCAAACATACCAGAATACGTCCAGAAATTGGAATTATCCTTGGGACAGGTTTAGGCGGATTGGTAAAAGAAATCCGTAAAGAAATTGTACTCGACTATGATGAGATTCCGCATTTTCCGACATCCACAGTAGAGTCGCATCATGGGAAGTTAATTTTTGGAACGTTGGGTGGAAAAAAAGTTGTTGCAATGCAGGGCCGATTCCACTACTACGAAGGATATACCATGCAACAGGTAACCTTCCCTGTTCGTGTTATGTCGCGTAAAATTGGATTAGGGGTTAAAACCCTACTTATCTCTAATGCTGCAGGTGGAATGAATACTGCATTTCGACGTGGTGATATCATGATCATCACCGATCATATTAACTTACAAGGTGATAATCCTTTGATTGGTCCCAACGACGATGAAATGGGTCCACGCTTCCCTGATATGTCCGAACCATATAGCAAAGAACTTATTGTGCTCGCACAGAAAGTCGCCGCTGATTTGAAGATCAAGGTTCAGCGAGGGGTATTCGTCGCAGTCCAGGGTCCAAACCTCGAGACACGTGCAGAATATCGATTTCTTCGAGGAATTGGGGCTGATGCTGTGGGGATGTCAACAGTTCCAGAAAATATTGTGGCTGTTCACATGGGGATGAAGGTGCTCGGTTTATCAATAATTACCGATGAATGTTTCCCCGATACGCTTGAAGCTGTTACGGTCGAAGAAGTGATCGCTGTAGCAAATAAAACCGAGCCAAAGTTAACAAAGATGATGAAAGAAATTGTCAAGCGCATGTAATTTCTATTGATAACTGTTTTTTCATGCAACCAATTGGAAAGTTACTCGTTATTTTCGGTATTGTCATTATTGGAATGGGGTTCCTATTGATGTTCTTTGAAAGGATTCCTTTTCTTGGAAAGCTTCCAGGTGACATCCACGTTAAGAAGGAAAATTTTCAGTTTTATTTCCCGATTACGACGAGCGTTGTTCTCAGCGTGATTGTGAGTGCTATCCTTTGGTTGATATCCATCCTAAGTAAGAAGTAGATACGGCAGATATGTTTAAAGAACTCACAGATAAAATAAACTATTCTCAAGTCGAGCTTGAGATCTTAAAGTTCTGGAAAGAGCAAAAGATCTTCGAGAAGAGTGTTTCTACACGCGAAGGGAAACCGGGTTTCACGTTTTATGAGGGACCACCGACAGCCAATGGTCGTCCAGGCATACATCATGTGATGAGCAGAACACTTAAGGACTTGGTGTGTCGCTACAAAACGATGTGCGGCTTTCAAGTACACCGGAAGGCAGGGTGGGATACGCATGGGCTGCCGGTTGAGATCGAAGTGGAGAAAATGCTCGGCTTCAAGCATAAGGATGATATCGTTAAGTACGGTATTGCAAAATTTAATGATGAATGTAAGAAGTCGGTGTGGAAGTACAAAAAAGAATGGGAAGAGATGACTGAGCGTATGGGCTACTGGGTCGATATGAGCGATCCATACATCACGTTCGAGAATAATTACATCGAATCTATCTGGTGGGCGCTGAAGCAGTATTTCGACAAGGGGATGATTTACAAGGGATACAAGATTCAGCCCTACTGCCCACGGTGCGAGACGCCACTCTCATCTCACGAAGTCTCACTCGGATATGAAGATGTCAAAGATCCAAGCATCTATGTGAAGATGAAAGTCAAAGGTGAAGACAATACTTACTTCCTCGTGTGGACAACGACGCCGTGGACGCTTATCTCCAACGTTGCGCTTGCTGTTCATCCCGATGTTGATTACGTGAAGGTTGAACACAAAGACCAGAAGATTATTCTTGCTGAAGCAAGACTCGGTATTCTTGATGGTGAATATTCAATTCTTGAAAAATTTAAGGGCAACAAGATTGCAAGCTGGGGGTATGAACGGCTCTTTAGCTATCATCAGACCAAAGAAAAAGGTTGGTATGTGGTTGAGGCAGACTTCGTGACAACTGAGGATGGATCCGGCATTGTCCACCTGGCTCCTGCATACGGCGAGGATGATTATCAGACTGCGAAGAAGTACGGGCTTCCAACGATTCATCCAGTCAATAAGAGTGGAGAGTTTGGTCCCGAGGTAACTGACTTCGCCGGGATGTTCGTCAAAGATGCTGATCCAAAAATTATCAGGAATCTCAAAGAACGACATCTCCTTTATAAGAAAGAAACAATCACACACAACTATCCTCATTGTTGGCGTTGTAAAACTCCGCTATTGTACTACGCTCGTGAGTCGTGGTATATTGCAACGACAAAGTACGCCGCGCGGATGGTAGAGCTGAACAAGACTATTAACTGGTATCCATCCGAAGTAGGAGAGGGAAGGTTTGGCAACTGGCTTGAGGAGAATAAAGATTGGTCCCTCTCACGCGATCGCTTTTGGGGAACGCCGCTACCAATTTGGGTTTGTACAAAATGCGGCAAGCAAAAGTGTGTCGGCAGTATTGCCGAAGTGAAAGAAGGCAGAGGTTGGAAAGAACCGCTCGATTTGCATAAGCCTTTTGTAGATGAAGTTACGTTTGGCTGTACATGCGGTGGTGAGATGCTTAGAACGCCTGAGCTTATTGACGTTTGGTTCGATTCAGGTGCAATGCCGTTTGCCCAGTGGCATTATCCGTTTGAGAACCTCGAGCGATTTAAAGATCAACATCCCGCTGATTACATCTGCGAGGGAGTCGACCAGACACGCGGATGGTTTTATTCTCTTCATTCGATCAGCACGTTCTTGTTCGATAAACCAGCGTATCGCAATCTTATTGTCAATGAACTAATCCTCGATAAAGAAGGTCAGAAGATGTCCAAATCGAAGGGGAACACTGTCGATCCTTTCGAAATCATTGAAAAGTATGGTGCTGATACAACACGATGGTATTTGGTGGCAACAAGTCCTCCATGGCGCCCAACGCTCTTCGATAAGGATGGACTCGTCGAGGTACAACGAAAATTTTTCAGCACGCTGCTTAACACATATGCATTCTTCTCGCTCTATGCAAATATTGACGGATTTTCACATAGTGAACAATCGATTCCTGTAAGGAATCGCCCTGAGATTGATCGTTGGATTCTTTCGGCATTGAATTCTTTGGTCAAAAGATATAAGCAGGCAATGGATGAATACGATGTAACCAGAGCGGCAAGGGATGTGAGCGAGTTCACTATAGATGAATTATCAAATTGGTATGTTAGAAGGAATCGACGTCGATTCTGGTCGAAGACTCCCGACGGTCGACGACTCGACTCATCGAGGGTCGTAGATCGAGTCGTTGAGAAAAACGGACCTGTTGCGGATAAGATATCTGCGTATCAAACACTCTACGAATGTCTTATAACGATTACTAAACTTATGGCGCCATTCGCTCCATTTATTTCTGAAGAACTGTATCGAAATCTCAACGGGATTACTCGAAATGAACAAGCTGAATCTGTACATCTTACGATGCTTCCCGATCTGAATGAGGCTATGATCGATCTGGAACTCGAGGAGAGGATGTCAAAAGCTCAACGCATCGTCTCATTGGTTCGGGCAATCCGCAACAAATCGAATATCAAGGTACGGCAGCCTTTACCGAGGGTGATCGTTCCCGTTGCGAATCAACGAGATCGTGAAACTGTATCACGGATGGAGAATGTGATTCTCGATGAAATAAATGTGAAGAAAATCGAATATGTCTCGGATGATTCCGAAATCGTTCATAAAGTTGCTAAGCCGAATTTTAAAGTTCTCGGTCCTAAGCATGGGAAGTCAGTTCAAAATGTCGCTACGGCAATCAGGAAGTTCGGACCTAAAGAGATAAAAGAAGTAGAAACGAATGGCAAATTATCAATTCCCATTAATGGCAGTACAACTACTGTTATGCGGGAGGATGTCGAAATCATTCATGAGGATATCAAAGGATGGATGGTTGAATCGGACAACGACTTGATCGTTGCACTCGATATTGAATTAACTGAAGATCTCATCGATGAGGGGTACGCTCGTGAATTTGTAAATCGGGTGCAGAATATGAGGAAGGATGCGGGTTTTTCTGTTACTGATCGAATCCGGATATACTACGAAGGGAGTGAACGATTGACGAAAGCAATTCAGTCACTCAAGGAATATATTCAAAATGAAACTCTTGCGGTTAAGTTTGATGACACACCCCCACCTGATGGGTATGCGACGGAGGTGGATCTCAATAGCGAGACATGTGCTATCACAATTGCACGCCATCAATCGAATGGTGGGTAGTACAATATTGTAAGATGTGGACAGGTTGAATTTTTGTATTAATGAAAGGAACAATGTTATGCCAAGAACGAAAAAAAATTCTGCAACTGATAAAACTATAGCATTATTGAGAGCGAAAGCAAAAGCTCGGAAGCAGCGCGGTGTACGGGCGAAGCCTTCTCTACGCGCGAAAATGGCGAAATCCGAAGCGCCAAAACCTCAGATACGAAAAAATTCTTATGGTAAACAAGACTTAGATCGCTTCAAGCAGATTATTTTAGAAAAGAAGAAAGAGATATTGGAAGAGCTTGAAGCACTCCGAGATACCATGATGGATTCAACAACGGGCGAATACACAAGTGAAAACTCAACCTATTCAACTCATATGGAACAGGGTACAGATGCTATGGAACGAGAAAAAACATTTCTCTTTGCTTCACGCGAAGGCAAATTTCTCAATCATCTGGAAGACGCTCTTGTCCGTATCGATAAAGGTGTGTATGGAAGATGCACTGCTTGTGGTAAACTCATCGAAAAAGAACGGCTTGAAGCGGTTCCTCATGCACAGCAGTGCTTGGACTGCAAAATGAAGGGTTCAAAGTAATTTTAATAATATTTAGGGTAATCGAGTGAAGGTACTCCATCTTAGTCTTTTTATTGTCATCCTGGACCAAATAACGAAATTTATGGTCAAAGGTATTACTCTTCCGGCGTTTGGTATTGATGTAACTGGGTTTCAACTTGGAAGCAGTCGCCCGATATTAGGAGATTTTTTACGCTTAACATACATCGAAAATCCGGGAATGGCATTCGGTATCGATCTTGGCGGTAAATTATTTTTCTCAATATTTTCTATATTTGCATGCGCCTGTATCCTTCTCTATCTTTTCATGTCGAAGGAAGAGAGTATTGTATTCCGTACTTCATTGGCAATGATACTTGGTGGTGCAGTTGGGAATCTCATCGACCGTGTTTTTTATGGCGTTTTGTTTGGTGAAGCACCTCTCTTTTATGGTAAAGTTGTCGATTTCTTAGATGTGGATTTTTTCAATATCAATCTCTTCGGGTATTCCCTCTCCCGATGGCCCGTGTTCAATGTGGCTGATGCTTCTGTTACGTGTGGAGTTCTGTTGATGCTTTCTGCACATCGAAAACAGAGCAGAGAATCAGTCGTTATCCCTGAAACCAGCAGTGCTAACGGAGTTAGTCATACATCCACGATTGTTCCTGCTTCGGCAATTAGAGGTGATGCCACCCAATCTCCAACGAGTCTTCACAAGT
>DASRUF010000051.1:0-20809 GCA_035655575.1 Bacteroidota bacterium
ATTGCATCCTTCGCTGGTTTTTTCCCTGCCGAAGATCCTCAATTTGTGTGTCTTGTAATGATAGAAAATCCGCGAGGTTTAAACTATTCGGGTGGTATGACGAGTGCACCGGTGTTTCGAGATATTGCAGAGCATGCTTTAGGCACTTCAGATGTGTTTTCCTCAGTATCAACGTCGAAAATTCGTCATGAAAACAAAGTACCTTCGAAGGCAACTTCTTCATTCGATGCCTTGAAACCAAGAACAACTCAGTACGCTAATTCTAAGATTAACGCAATATCAGTAGTTCCAAATGTTGAAGGCTTTAGCGTACGGCGTGCAATCGATTTGTTAAAAAAGCGCGATTTTCATCCTGTAGTGATTGGTTCCGGAATTGTGATCCGCCAACATCCGGTATCAGGTGAGCCTGCTAATTCCCAAATGAAAGTTACACTTGTTTGTCAACCAAAATCGTGGACGGCTACGACGACCAACTAAAAGGATTGTTAAGATATCAGATCATGCCAAAATAATTCAGCATGGCATCACTTAGCGAGGAATATGAAGTTGTTGAGGAATTGGTGAGTATGAATTTAACAAGCCTTCTTAGGGGAGTAACAGTAACGAAAATGTTCCAGACGATGTTTGGTCAGATGGCCACTACGCATGAACTTGAAGTCTCTCGAATCCAATATGATTCAAGAAAAGTTAAGCCCGGGGATCTCTTCGTGGCAATCTACGGGACCGAGTATGATGGTAACAAGTTCATTCAGGATGCTGTACACAATGGGGCTAAGGTTGTAATAATGGAAGACGATAGCGCTGTGCCAGATTCATTTTTGATGCATCATGGAGTTGTGAAAGTTATCGTACCCAACTCACGAATCGCATTGGCTCAAATATCGTCGAACTTTTTTGGAAAACCGGCGAATAAACTTCTCATAGTTGGTGTTACTGGAACAAACGGCAAAACAACAACAGCATATTTGATAAAGTCAATTCTTGATTTAGATGGACAAGAAGCGAGCCTCATTGGGACCGTTGAATATAAAATCAGAAACGAGATTATTCCAGCAACATTTACAACCCCAGAGTCATTGGAGCTGAATGAACTTCTTCAGAGGGTAGTTGAAAAAAAGAGTAAATCCGTTGTCATGGAGGTATCTTCTCATGCTCTTCACCAGCATCGAGTCCATGGGGTTGATTATCGAGCAGCCGTATTTACAAATCTTACTCAGGATCACCTTGATTATCATAGCACAATGGATGAATATTTTAAAGCAAAAAAGATGTTGTTTGATTCACTTGGGACAAGCTCTTGGGCTATCGTAAATATAGATGATCAATGGGGAAAACGGATTTACGAAGCGTCTGGGGGAAATAGAATTTCGTATGGGATAAACACTCTTTCAGATGTTCAGGCAAAGAATGTAACGGTTTCGTTTGAGGGTGTTCGGTTTACCATCGTTCATGGGTGTGAAGAGACGAACATTGAATCTCCGCTGGTTGGTCGGTTTAATATTTATAATATTCTTGCTGCATTTGGAACGGGAATCGCTCTTGGGATTTCAAAATCAAGAATTCAACAGGCGATTCAGAATTTACAATTTGTTCGAGGGAGGTTCGAGTCAATTATTTCGCCTCTCGGTTGGACGGTGATCATTGATTATGCTCATACACCAGATGCGCTTCAGAAGGCATTAATGTCAATTCGTGAACTTTTTCGAACGACCAAGGGTGGACAAATCATTACAGTCTTTGGCTGCGGTGGGAATCGCGATCGTACGAAGCGCCCTACAATGGGCCGCATTGCGACGGAACTCAGCGATGTCACAGTCATCACGTCCGACAACCCACGGTTTGAAAAACCTGAAGCAATCGTTGATGAGATTGTAAACGGGGTGGTGAAGAATGCCACCCTTTATAAGGAATTAGATCGCAGAACAGCAATTACCAAAGCACTTGCAATGGCACGGCCAGCCGATGTAATACTTATTGCTGGAAAGGGTCACGAAGAGTATCAAATCGTTGGGGATCAAAAAGTCCGATTCAGTGATCGAGAAATTGTAGAAGAATATCTCAATTTACATGCATGAACATTGCCTTAGCGGATTTACTCAGCCTCAAACCCATTACAACGGGAAATCTCGATGCGCTGCAGGGAAGATTCTTCAATGGTGTATCTATAGATTCACGCTCGGTTAAGAAAGGTAACATATTTTTTGGAATCTCTGGTGAGAAGTTCAATGGTAATCTATTCACAAGACAAGCCTTTACAAGTGGTGCGCTATGCGCAGTAATCGAGAAAGGTACCGATGTTCAATCCTTCAAAACCAAACCGTATCTTGTTGTTCAGGATTCTGCCAAGTCATTAGGCAGGTTAGCCAATGTTTATCGGCGAAAATTTGATATTCCGATTATTGCTATTGCAGGTAGTAATGGAAAAACAACAACAAAGGAGATGATCTGTTCAGTGCTCAATACTCAATTGTCGGTGCTCGGAACTCAAGGTAATCTAAATAATCACATTGGAGTACCAATGACATTGTTTCGATTAAACAAGAGCCAGGATGTGGCTGTGGTAGAAATTGGGACAAACCACTTTGGAGAGCTGACTTATCTCTGCGATATTTTGAATCCAACCCATGGATTAATCACAAATATCAGTAGCGAACACCTTGAATTCTTTCGAGATCTACACGGTGTTGCTCGTGCCGAGGGTGAACTTTTTAAAGCCCTTGATAAAACTGGCGTTGGGTTTGTCAATGCAGATGATAGTTACATTACATCACATGCTAAATACTTGAAGAAAAAGGTGACATTCGGATTTACCCACAGCGAAGCAGATGTGCAGGGTAAATTTATCGGCATGGATAACGGAGGATTTGCGCAATTTGGAGTGAAACCCAGACGAAAGAAAATGTTCTCCATACAGCTTAGTGTTCCCGGCATGCATGCAATAAGAAATGCACTCGCTGCAGCGACGATCGGTTGTTCTTTTGAGATTGCACCGAAAAATATCCAGCGTGGACTTAAAAAGTTTAGGACAGTAAGTAAAAGAATGGAAGTTCAAAAAGTTGGCGGGGTGAAGATTCTTAATGATACTTATAATGCTAACCCTGAGTCAGTTAGATCAGCGCTTGAGACATTGCTATCTATTAAGGTGCGAGGTAAACAAATCGTGGTTCTTGCCGACATGTTGGAACTCGGAAAAGCCTCAGAAATTGAACATATAAAAATTGGTAAGATGATATCAAGAACATCGGTTAGTTGTTTATTGACATTTGGTCAAATGGCGAAGATGATTCATGAGCACGCCAACGTTCCGCTGAAGAGACATTATAATAACAAACAGAAATTGGCAAAAGATGTAATCAATCTTCTCGGTTCTGGGGACATTGTTTTAGTGAAAGGTTCACGAGGCATGAGGATGGAGGAGATAGTTATGTCGATTATAGAACATCTGAATTAAGGATCTTATGCATTATGTGGTTTTGTCTCTTCTTCTCAGTGCAACCATTTTGGGTTTCCAAAAACAGACGGGTAAATTTTCAGGATACTGGAAAATGGATCTAAAGAAAAGCACTAATCTTCCAGAATCCTTTAAACGAGTGGAATCTTATGTAATGGAGGTTAAACAATCGTCAGATTCAATGGTTGTGGTGACGGAAGTGAAAGGCTCAGGGCAAAGAGTAAAGCTTCCATCGACGGTGTATAAATTTGATGGAAAGGAAATTTACAGTGGAGATACACTACAAGGATTTCAACGATGGACGAAGTGTGATTGGATTTCAAAAGAGCAGAAGTTGGTTGTAATCGCGCTCGTCGTTCAGCGAATAGGACCTTACGAACGACGGTATAGTCAAAAAGATGTCTGGCAGATCGTCGGTAAGGATAGGCTCGATGTTTCAATGATAATGAAGTTTGAAAATCCTGATTCCACGCAGCGTGAAAAGCGGGTATATCATAGATTGCAGTAATGCTGTATTATCTTTTTGAGTATATCAACCATAGGCTCCATCCGCCTGGATTTGGGTTATTCAAGTATATCACGTTTCGAGCAGGTGCCGCAGCTATAACAGCGTTGATCATTGCGTTCTGGATAGGACCCAAAATCATACGGCTGTTGAAGAAATATCAAATTGGAGAAGCAGCAAAAGTTGAAGCGCCAAAGACCCATCTGAGCAAAGCAGGAACACCGACCATGGGTGGGTTGATTGTTCTCTTAGCAATTCTGATACCGGCGCTTCTATGGGCTGATATTAAAAATGGATACATTTTGTTGATAATTTTTGTAACAGCAGGATTAGGTGTCGTTGGGTTTCTTGATGACTATCTAAAGGTTGTCAAAAAGAAACGGAAAGGTTTGATTGAAGAATATAAACTTGTTGGTCAGATTCTCATAGGTTTGATTGTTGGTAGCGTGATTTACTTTTATCCCCAGTGGATAGATCCAGGTTTAGTGAAGTTGAAATCGAGCACAACAGTGCCATTTTTCAAAGACCTCGAGATTAACTTTGGTTATTTTTACATCCCGATTGTGGTCTTTGTGATTACAGCAACAAGTAACGCCGTGAATCTCACCGATGGACTCGACGGATTAGCCGCAGGGACTGTTGGGATTGTGGCATTGACGCTGGCAGTTATCAGTTATATTTCGGGGCATGCAGAGTTGAGTCAGTATTTGACAATACCGTTTCTGCGAGGAAACGGTGAGCTTAGTATTTTCTGCGCGGCGCTGGTGGGAGCGTCCCTTGGATTTTTGTGGTTCAATGCGTACCCGGCACAAGTCTTCATGGGTGATACTGGCTCGCTTGCATTGGGTGGTGCAATCGGTGCGCTTTGTGTTTTGATCAAAAAGGAATTGTTACTTCCTATACTTGGTGGAATATTCTTAATGGAAACTGTTTCGGTGATTATACAGCGTTACTATTTTAAGTATACGAAAAGGAAATACGGCGAGGGGAAAAGGGTGTTTAAAATGGCGCCATTGCACCACCATTTTGAAATGTTGGGTTGGCCCGAGCCAAAAATTGTAACAAGATTTTATATTATCGCAATTCTGTTGATGATATTAAGTCTTGCTACGTTTAAAGTACGATAGATTATGGATGACAGATTGAAGATAACAGATGGTTGAAACAGAAATTGTTGAGGCACCCGTGGACGTGAAGAATCATATGAGTATCGTTGGAACAAAGATTTCTATTCTCGGTGCAGCGAGAAGTGGCATTGCTGTAGCACGACTTCTCAAAGAGAAAGGTGCATCCGTTTTTGTCAGCGATAGCGGATTGCCTGAAAAACTCCAACGCTCAATCTCCGATCTTCAATCTGTAGAGATTGAAGTTGAGATTGGTAAGCACTCGGAACGTGTGTATGATGCTGATCTGATCGTTATCAGCCCTGGTGTTTCATCGACTGCTCCCGTGGTGCAAGAAGCCATGCGACGCGGCATCAAGGTTCTCAGCGAATTAGAAATTGCGAGCTGGTTTTGTCCATCAGCAATCATTGCAATCACGGGGAGTAATGGAAAAACCACAACGACAACTCTTACAGGAAGGATGTTGTTTGATGCTAAAAGGAAACACGTCGTTGCTGGAAATATTGGGACCGCCTTTTCATCAGTTATTTCAGAACTGGATTCAACAACTATTTCAGTTTTGGAAGTCAGCAGTTATCAGCTTGACTATATCGAGTCTTTTCACCCAACCGTGTCAGTGATCTTAAATATTACCCCTGATCACCTTGATCGGTATGGTGGCTCATTCGAACGATACATTGCATCGAAATGCCGTGTCTACGAAAATCAATCACATGATGATTTCTTAATATATAACTATGATGATCCAGTGACACGCAAGCAAATTCAACGATTGGAAAAGTCTCGTGTGCACGCAATACCGTTTAGTGTTAGAGAACAGTTTGAAGAAGGAGCATTTCTTCTAAATGAAAAACTCGTAACTGTTCTTGAGGGAAAACAATCGGAGGTTGTTGAAGCCGAGCAAATTAGTATTAAAGGAATTCACAACTTGTATAACTCAATGGCATCGATACTCGCTGTCCAGATCGTGGGTGTTTCTGTTCCATCGATGCGATCCACACTCAAAAATTTTAAAGGAGTTGAACATAGACTCGAATTTGTACGCGAAATTGAGGGTATTAAATACGTCAATGACTCAAAAGCAACAAATGTAGATTCTGTTTGGTATGCACTACAAGCATTTCGAGAACCAATCGTCCTATTGTTAGGTGGTCGCGACAAAGGCAACAACTACTCAAAACTTGACGAACTTGTTCATCAGCGCGTTCGTGGAATTGTTGCGATCGGCGAATCTGCCGAGGTAGTCAAGAGAGCATTCTCTTCAAGAACCAATGTTGTCCAGGCCACTTCAATGGAGGAAGCAGTGAATACGGCGAAGAGCCTGGCACATCCCGGAGATGTTGTCTTACTATCTCCTGCGTGTGCATCTTTTGATTGGTTTGAGAACTATGAGCATCGGGGAAGGGTGTTTAAGGAAATAGTCACATTACTAAGTTAAGGATTATGGACTTTAAAGCTAATAACCACATTGATATTATACTTCTTCTCGCAGTGCTGACATTGATGCTCCTAAGTCTTGGCATAGTGTATAGTGCATCGGCAAGCTATGCACAGGTCAAGTATGGTGAAAGCGAATGGATGCTTACAAGCCATGCGATAAAGGTTTTCCTTGGCGTGATAGGAATGTTTTTGATAATGAGAATTGACTATCACCGATTTCAGTATTTAACGAAAATAACACTTGTTTTTGCTGTAAGCCTGCTTCTTATGACACTTATAATGGGCGGAGAAACGAAAGGTGCAGCACGTTGGCTTCGGTACAGCGGAGTTGGGTTTCAACCCTCTGAGTTTGCCAAGTATGCATTGCTGTTTCATCTTTGCACGCTTGTTGCAGTTAAAGGTGAATTGATAAGAGATTACAAAAGAGGTTTTATTCCAATGATGATCTGGATTGGATTGGTTACTGGCCTAGTGATGTTACAACCGAACTTTAGTATGGGTGCGATGATTTTTCTCTTGAGTCTAGTGATACTTTTTGTTGGACGTGCCAAAATTGTTCACCTTGCGGTAACCTTCGTTGGATTGATTCCATTGCTTGCTGCATATATGCTCAGCGCTGATTATCGTCGGGATCGAATTATGGCGTTTTTTGATAGTCATAGTGGTTCATTATCGAAATCGAATTATCAGCTCTGGCAAGGAATTTTAGGGTTTGGAAATGGTGGCATCTTTGGTGTTGGACCTGGCGAGAGTAAACAACGTGATTTTTTCCTACCAGAATCTTATGGTGATTTCGTTTTCTCAATTGTTGGGGAAGAATATGGATTCATTGGTACAATGTTTTTCATGGTTCTATTTTTTCTCATTATGGCACGCGGTCTCAAAATTGCGAAATTTGCTAATGATGCATTTGGAAGGATGTTGGCAATTTCCATAACCAGTGCAATTACGTTTTACGCTTTGATTAATGCGGGCGTAACATTGGGGTTGCTTCCAACAACAGGACTTCCGATGCCGTTTGTAAGTTATGGCGGCTCTTCGATGGTTTTTTCCGCACTCGCCGTCGGAATTTTATTGAACATCTCCTCGCAAACGGATCTGCACCCACGAGCGAGAGAGATACCAGATGTCGGCACGGTCAATGTGGACGACGCTGCTATGGAGAGGGTGTATTAATGTGCGCTCAGCACGGTTTATATTTGCGGGCGGTGGAACTGGAGGACATCTTTTTCCTGCCATTGCCATTGCAGAGGAGCTGAAGAAGCTTGATCCGCGAGCCGAAATCCTTTTTGTGGGGACAAAAGATAAAATTGAAGCGCAGGTTGTACCAAATAAAGGTTATGCCTTTCGTCCAATTTGGATTAGTGGTTTCCGGCGTGGAGTAAGTATTGACAATATATTATTTCCGTTAAAAGCAGGTGTAGCATTAATGCAAGCTAAATCAATTATAACAGAATTTAAACCTTCCGTGGTTGTTGGCACAGGTGGTTATGTTTCTGGTCCCGTGGTCTTCGCTGCAACACTCTTCAAACTACCGACAATCATTCAGGAACAGAATAGTTACCCTGGATTTACAACGCGATTGCTGGCTCGAAGAGTTAGTGAAGTTCACATAACTTTTGAAGTTACTAAACAATACTTGGGACGTACAGAAAGTGTATATCTTTCTGGCAATCCCACGCGCAGTGATTTAGAAAATGTTGATATAACTAAGGCATTCAATTATTTCGGCTTCAATCAGAATGATGACAGAAGAACAGTACTTATATTTGGTGGAAGCTTAGGGGCTACTACAATCAACGAGGCGGTTGATAAAAATTTAGATGATATCATCAAGAATAAAACCCGGCTCATTTGGCAAACAGGGAAAGCTAATTATGCTCATTCTGTACAACTGAGTAAGAAATATCCCAAAACGGCAATTTGGGTTCAGCCATTTATTGATAGAATGGATTATGCTTACGCTGTGAGTGATTTGGTGGTATGTCGCTCGGGTGCAACGACAATTGCTGAATTGACACGGTTGGGTAAACCGGCAATTCTTGTTCCGTATCCTCATGCAACAGCAAACCATCAGACTGATAATGCAAAAGCCTTAACAGATTTTGGCGCTGCAGTTATGCTCAATGATAATGAGGTCTCGGATAAACTTTTGCATACAGTGCTTTCATTATTCGAGGATAGTCGCTTAAAGGAAATGAGTGAACGAAGCAAACAACTTGGAAAACCTGATGCAGGAAAGATAATCGCAGAACGAGTTCTACTGTTGGCAGAGAAAGAACAACAATCAAAAAGTACCTGATCAGATGGAAGAACGTCATTTATCTGCCGGCGTAAAAGTATTTAAATACAAGCTCGATTTTTATTATCAACAGGCACTCTTATACTTGATTACTTTGCTGCTTTATTCTGGAATCAGGGGTACGTTTGCATTCAAGCTGTTACCGTCGCTTGAGTCTGATCCGATACTCTACATCATTATCGTTTTTGTGATAATTTCTTTTGTCGTTCTTATTATTAATCGTGCACGTAATCGAATGTTGATAATTGGTGATGACAAAGTTGTTTTCCACCATAAATATCGTGATCGTGAAATCCCGTTCAGCGCTATCGAGTGGCTTCACATTGGGAGAGAACGCCGGGTACAAACAGCAGGGCGGTCCCAGGTGATTGTTTTTAAGATGAAAGATCGTCGTAGATTGTTTCGCGTCAGGGTTGGACGATATGAGCGTGAAAAAGAATTGATCATGGAGATGCAAAAAATAAGTGAGCGTGTCCCGAAAATGAAACGAGGGATGTTCGGAATACGGTAACAGTATATTGTTTCTGAAAGGAATCGAGATGGTACAAAATATTGAATTTGTTTTCTTAGGATTGGTTGTTGGGGTTGTCAGCGGACTCATGGGTGTGGGGGGTGCGGTATTTCTGGTGCCAGCACTCGTCTATCTTTTTGGTTGGCAGCAGCACCTTGCCCAGGGAACAACACTGGGAATGCTCACCTTGCCCATCGTGATACTTGGGGCATGGCAGTACTATCAAGCAGGGAACATGAATATTAAAGTTGCTCTGCTACTGGGCTTAGGTGTGTTCATCGGTGGTTATGTTGGAGGTTTACTGGCAAACCAACTACCCAGTACCACGTTACAGCGAATTTTTGGAGTCGTATTATTCTTGATTGCGATTAAAATGATTCTTGGAAAATGAAATAATGAAAAATAAATGTACCCTGTTTCAAAAATATCTGCATCTGAGAATGAATGTTTAGTTCAATTAAAAAAATACATTTTGTTGGTATCGGCGGTATCGGTATGAGTGGTATTGCAGAGATTTTACTTGATCAGGGATTCAAAGTAAGCGGATCGGATAAATCACTGAGTGATGTAACGGAGCGATTAGAAAAATTAGGTGCTGTAATACGCGAGGGACATAGCCCGGAGAACATTACAAACGATGTCGATGCACTCGTCTATTCCTCGGCAGTAACATCTGATAACCCTGAGGTGCTTGAAGCGCAGAAAAGGAAGATCCCCATCATCCGACGCGCGGAGATGCTTGCGGAAGTAATGCGGCTAAAATACGGAATCGGCATTGCAGGTACACATGGAAAAACAACGACCACATCAATGATTAGTCTCGTTCTCATGGAGGGTGGATTGGATCCGACAGTTATCGTTGGTGGTAAGTTGAGCGGACTTGGTGGAACAAACGCCCGGCTCGGTCATGGGGAGTTCATTGTAGTAGAAGCGGATGAATTTGATCGTTCCTTTCTCTCGATCACTCCAACAATCGCAGTACTTACCACGCTTGAAACCGATCACCTCGATTGCTATCGTGATCTTGAAGATATCAAGGGTGCTTTTATACAGTTTGGGGCGAAGGTCCCTTTTTATGGGTTCATTGTCTTGTGTCTCGACGAGCCCGCATTGCAAGATATCATGCCGCAACTCATCAGGAAAAAAATTATTAGCTATGGTATGAATCCTCAAGCCGACGTTCAGGCGGTTGATATTCATTTTAGAGAAAACACATCAGCATTTACCGCTCTCCAAAATGGCAGAGAACTCGGCAAAGTTACAATCCAAGTTCCGGGTAAGCATAATATTCAAAATGCATTAGCAGCGATTACAGTGGGACTTGAATTAGAGGTGCCTTTTGGCAAAGTAAAAGACGGTATCGAAAAGTTTTCAGGTGTATATCGACGCTGGGAAAAAAAGGGGGAGGTAAATGGCATTACTGTATACGATGATTATGCTCACCACCCCACTGAGTGTAAAGCTACCTTGGCTGGCGCGAAAGCAGGTTGGAGAAGGCGAGTTATTTGTGTGTTTCAGCCTCACCTCTATTCACGCACTCGAGATTTCTATGAAGAATTTGGAAAAGCATTTCTTCTTGCCGATACACTCATAATAACTGATGTTTATCCTGCTCGTGAGGAAGCAATTCAGGGTGTCACGGGCGAACTTATCGCAGATGCAGCAAAACGATATGGTCATAAAGATGTCCATTATATTCCTGATAAGAAATCCGTTTCTCAGGTGCTTTCAAAGGTTGCAAAGAAGAATGACATTGTTATTACAATGGGAGCTGGTGATATCTGGAAATATGGCGAGGAATTTTTGAAACGATTACAAATGAAAAACTAGAAGAAACCCGTGATTAATATAGAGACAATACAACAATTTTTTCGTGGACGAATCTTGTTAAGTGAGTCACTAAGAAACTATACGTCGTTTCGTATCGGTGGCCCGGCAGATTATTTTTTCGAGCCTTTAGATAAAGATGACGTGGTTAAAATTATAATATACTTACAACAACAGAATACTCCTTTTCTCATTATTGGAAAGGGAAGCAATCTTTTGGTTAGTGACGAGGGGGTGCGGGGTGCGGTTGTCAATTTAGAAAGCGGACTTAGTAATATTCGTATGATCGATAATACTGTGGTTGTTGATGCGGGTGTAAATATTGCTCGGTTTGTTGATTTCTGTATTCAACGAGGATTAAAAGGTGTGGAAATGCTTGCTGGTATACCCGGGACTCTCGGTGGTGCCATTATGATGAATGCTGGTGCCTATGGCGGTGAAATCTCTGATTATCTTACTGAAGTGGAGATTCTTCGGGATGGACAAGTCACCACGGTGAAAAAAGATGAAGCCGGTTTTGCATATCGTCATTCTGCTTTTCAAGGTGATGTTATCCTTGGAGCAAGTTTTAAATTACCCCTTGGTGACAAGGCGGAGATTATCAAGATGCGACGAGAACTACTAGTTAAAAGAAACCAAGCACAGCCGATGAATTTACCAAACTCTGGCAGTGTATTTAAAAATCCGCCGGGAGCGTTTGCAGCGAAATTGATTGAGGATTCAGGGCTAAAGGGGCAACGTAGCGGAAAAGCGCAAATCTCTGAACGACATGCAAATTTTATTGTGAATACAGGCAGTGCAAGAGCGACGGATGTCCTAAGTCTTATAGAGTTGGCACGAAATACTGTTTTTAGAAAATTTGGAACCAGTCTTGAGTTAGAAATCAAACTCGTGGGATTTGCAGATCACATTTATCATCGAGTGTTTGAAAAGGAAGAGAGATGAAGTTCACCATGTTTCGAGATGACAACGTAAAACGGTCAGGTCTTTATAGATGGATATTTTTCATGTTGATCGTAATGCAGATAGTATTCATGGGACTTGCTATTGAATGGCGAGAAGATCTGAGGATACAACGCGTGGTTATCGAGGGTTGGCATTTTATTCCACCCGAAGAGATTCTCTCTCTAGCAGGCGTGAAATCGAAATCGCCGATGTACGAGCTCAACCTCTATGAGATTAAGCAGAATATATTAAAGCAGCCATATGTAAAAGACGTGATGGTCAACAGGCAATATCCCGATGCGCTGAAGATTCGAGTGGTCGAACGCAAACCCATCGCATCATTGAATATCGGCGATCTTCAGTACATCGATGCTGAAAGTGTGCTGTTGCCACAGATTCGGTCAAATGTAAGTTTTGATTTTCCAATTATTAGCGGATTTGGTGGAATCGAAAAGAGTAAGGTAGGGAAAGCGTTATTAAATGATGAAGTTTATGAAGCAATCAAAATTTTACAAACCGCCATTGCTATTGATTCAACACTCTATAACATGATCTCTGAAGTTAACTTGAACAACGGTGGCGACATTATTCTCTATTCTAATGATGTAGGTGCTCCGATCATCGTGGGTCGAGGAGAGTATTTGAAAAAGTTATTGACATTGGAAACCTTCTGGAGAACTTTTGTAAAGACAAGTAATCCGGAAAAGCTGCAATATGTTGACTTAAGATTTGATGAGCAAGTAGTGGTGAAATGGATTTCTCAGCAGAGCTCACAATCGACAGAGGTTGAGCTGTAACTATTTTTATGAAAGGATTTATGTATGGAAAATGAGATTATTGTTGGTCTGGACATTGGAACCACGAAAGTTTGTGCTGTTGTCGCCTCGGTCGATGAGGGGGGGCGATTCAATGTGTTAGGAGTTGGTCGAAGCCCTTCTGACGGATTGACTCGAGGAGTTGTAACTCATATTGATAAAACAGTCAGATCGATTCAAAGTGCAATTTCGGAGGCAGAAGCACGTTCGGGAATAAAAATACAATGGGTTATCGTTGGTATCGCGGGCGATCACATCCAAAGCTTTCAAAGTCGAGGGGTTATCGCAATAAGTGGGCCGGAGAAAGAGATTTCACAAGCCGATGTTAATCGCCTCATTGAAGATACAAAGCGTGTGGCACTTCCCTCTGACCGAAGAATTATTCATGTCATACCGCAAGAGTTTATCATTGATGGACAGGATGGCGTATTCGATCCCGTTGGTATGTCTGGGGTTCGATTGGAAGCAAATGTTCATATCATCACGGGGTTGGTAACCGCTGCGCAGAATATCTATAAATGTGTTCAGCGATCAGGTCTTCACATTCGTGATATGGTCTTGGAGCCGTTGGCATCGAGTTATGCAGTTCTTGATGAAGAAGAGAAGGAAGTTGGAATTGCGCTCCTCGATGTAGGCGGTGGTACAACGGATTTGGCAGTTTTTGAAGACCGTACGATTCGGCATACAGCGGTCGTTCCATTTGCAGGTAATCAAGTCACCAACGATATCCGCAAAGGGTTAGGTGTTCTTACAGAACAGGCAGAACGGCTCAAGTGCCAATATGGTTTTGCATTTCTACCAAGTGTTGTTGATGACGAGCCGATAACGATACCCGGTATTGGTGGGAGACCACCGCTCGAAATTGACAAGCGGCTTCTTGCTCAGATTATTCAACCGAGGATGGAAGAAATTTTTGAGCTGGCAGCAATGGAGATCAAGCGGTCAGGATATTCTCGGCATCTACCTGCAGGAGTGGTTCTAACAGGCGGGGGCTCGCTTATTAAAGGAGCTGCTGAATTAGCTCGCGAAGTACTCGGTATGCCTGTTAAAATTGGAATTCCGACAGGATTTAGCGCTGGTTTGGTTCGGGAAATTGAGAATCCTATCTATGCAACTTGTGTCGGTCTAGTACTTCATGGCCTCAGGCACAAAGATACGACCCCATTGAATTTTACCAACGGTAAAGGCGACGGTTCTCTTAGAAAAATTTTTAGCACAATGAAAAGCTGGTTTGACGAACTCTAAAAACAGTAAACAGTACGGAGAAATATCCTACTGTGCATCATCTAAAATCAAAGTAACTTTAAACTAAAACTATTAATTAACAACTACATAAGGAGAAACAATAGTGATAGAACTCGATAATTACTTCGACCACGGAGCTAAGATCCGTGTGGTGGGAGTGGGAGGTGGCGGCGGCAATGCTGTCAATAGCATGATTGACAGAAGATTGCAGGGAGTGGATTTCTTTGCAATCAATTGTGATATGCAGGCGCTTGAGCGCAATAAAGCGCCTAATAAAATTCAAATCGGGAAAAACCTCACCCGGGGATTAGGAGCGGGTGCTGATCCGTCTATAGGTCAGCGTGCAGTTGAAGAGGATCGCGATGAGCTTTCTCGAGCACTTGCAGGAAGCGATATGGTGTTCATCACTGCCGGTATGGGTGGAGGTACTGGAACTGGAGGTGGACCTATTGTTGCGAATGTTGCGAAAAGTGTTGGGGCATTAGTCGTAGGCATTGTTACCAGGCCATTTAGTTGTGAAGGCAAGAAGCGAATGGCACAGGCTGAAACGGGCCTTGAGGAAATGAAGAAACAAGTGGATACCCTTATTGTGATTCCAAATCAGAAATTACTCTCGATTGTTGAGCGTAACACGCCGCTGCAGGAAGCATTCGATAAGGCGAACGAGGTTTTACATAATGCAACGCGTGGAATTTCTGAACTCATCACAGTACCGGGTCTCATCAATGTCGACTTCGCTGATGTTCGTACGATTATGCGCGAGATGGGTGATGCGTTAATGGGTTCTGGGGTTGCAACCGGTGAAAACAGAGCGATCGAAGCTGCCCATGCCGCGATTTCCAGTCCGCTGCTTGAGGGTGTGTCAATCAATGGTGCACTTGGTGTTCTCGTCAATGTTACAGGCGGTCCAACGATGTCTCTGGTTGAAGTTGATGAAGCTGTCAGTGTCATTCACGAAGCGGCAGGTGAGGAAGCAAATGTTATCATGGGCGCCGTTATCGATGAGAACCTCGGCGATGAAATGATGGTTACTGTTATTGCCACTGGATTCAATAAACGCGGTGTTGGTGCTGTGCGTGTTGCCAAGCAGGCCGCAAAGGTAATTAACCGAATTCCTTCTGGGCTTCATGATATCCAAAAGATGGAAGAGCCCGCATTTTTACGAAAAGGAATCGATATTACACTAAATCCATTCAGGGTAGATGATGTTGAAGAACCAAAAGCTGAGGAAAATATAGAAACTGAAAAACCAGCGTTTCTCAGAAAGATTATGGATTGATTTGCATAGAGTGTAGAGTTAATTGTGCTGAGAAGAGATAAGAAAAAGTAGCACATTCTTCGTCTCTAATTTTGTAGATAGCAATACCCTATCGTTCTCTCCTAAGTCATTTGCAGCTTCAGTCAGAAGTTGTAAAAGTCAGGATGGTGTGCTGGGTTCCATATATACGACCATATGGGGTAGCTCACTATCCTGGCATCTTCATTATTTGAGTTCTTCTATTCCTTAAAACCTAAGTTGAAAACGAACTTGATTGCAAGCTTGCATCTTCCCCTCCCATTTCATACCTTTTTAGGGTATGAAATCGTTCATGATGTGTTTAATATTAGCTTTTTGTATTTCACCCGATGAAATCTGGTCACAGCAAGTAAAAGTCAACAGTGCGTTCAAAATCGCACGCCTCAAATACAACGGGGGCGGCGATTGGTACAACGATCCCCAGGGGGAAGTTAATCTTCTTAAATTTATCTCACAGAATACACTAATTGAGGTAAACCCTAACTATGAGTTTGTTGAAATCACAAGCGACAGATTTTTTACCTATCCATTTATTTTTCTGACTGGTCACGGCAACATCACGTTTTCTGAACTCGAAGCGAAGCGGTTGAGGACGTATTTAGAAAACGGTGGATTTATTTATGCAGACGATGATTATGGAATGGATAAAGCATTTCGTCGTGAGATCAAGAAAATATTTCCCGAGCAGGAGCTTGTTGAGCTTCCTTTCTCTTATGGACTCTACCATTGTCACTACGATTTTTCCAATGGTCCGCCTAAAACCCATGAGCATGACGCTCAAACGCCTCAGGGATTTGGTTTATTTCATAATGGGCGCTTGGTTCTCTATTATACTTATGAATCGAATCCCAGCGACGGTTGGAATGATCCTCAAGTGCACGGTGATCCGCCTGAAAAGCGTGAAGAGGCACTTCGCTTCGGAACAAATATTATCGTATGGGCGTTGACTCATTAGTAGAGGGTGTGTATTTAATGAAACTGGTCATACCGGAGTAGCTTCGAGTGGAAAAAGAAAAGGCATCAATGTTTTATCAAGAGATTCTTAGTCGCATCGATAAAGTACGTCGAAAGGAGAATCGCCTCTCATTAGTTGCTGGTGTATTTACAACCCTTTTAATCTGGATCGGAGCTTTATTTGTTCTTATTCTTCTCGAGCAGATAGTATCCTTTGGAATAATTGGGCGAACTATACTCTTCTCACTGGGAGCAATTTGTGTTGTGAGCTCACTTGGGTGGTTCACATTCCCTCCATTGCTAAGCATTCTCGGAATTTTTAAATCAAGTGACGATACAACGCTCGCCTTAAAGATTGGTCAACATTTCCCCCGCATACGAGATCGCCTTCTTGATGCAATGCAAATCTATAGTGAACGAGATGCATTAAAAGGAAAATACTCACTCGATCTGATTGATGCATCATTCGCCGATCTCTATCAGACGATTAAACCGTTAGATTTCAGGGAAGCAGTTATTGATTATCGAGTGCGTACGATGAAGAAGTTTTTCTCTTATGCGCTTGCCGTATGCTTGGTTATGTTAGTGGTATCTCCTACCGGCTTTTTCACTGCATTCTATCGGATTGTGAATTATAATCAATCGTTCGCCTCATCGTTACCGATGGAGTTAGTTGTTGAACCGGGGAACGTTGAAGTCATCCGTGGTGAGACTGTTCCGATCAAAATGAGAACTGGTGGTCGGCGAATTGAAACTCTCACATTCTACATTCGTCAACAGGGACAAATTAATTTTGATGTCGTTACTCTAAAATCGAATTCTGAAGGAATATTTCAAACTGAGGTCAAAAACGTCAAAGTCACTTCTGAATATTATGCATCAGTTGAGGACGTTAAAAGTGATAAATTCACTATCAGTGTCATCGATAGGCCGCTCACCCGCTCACTACAATTAAGCATAACACCGCCTCGCTATACTCGAATTCCCATGAGAACACTTGAGGAGAACATTGGCGATATTAGTGCGTATCCCGGATCAAAAGCACAGCTTCAGCTTAGTGCAAGTAAAATACTTACCTCTGCCGCAATTCACTTTGGCGATAATACTCAATTACCGCTTACATCAAACGGTGTAAATGCAAGCGGAGAATTTCAAGTTAATAAACAAACATCATATCAGATAATTCTGAAAGATCGAAATGGTTTATCAAATCTCGATCCTATAGAATATGCGATCAAAATTATTCCTGATGAATACCCGACTGTCGAAATCCTCAGCCCCGCCAAGAATGTTGACCTCACAGAGGATATGAAACTCGATCTTTTCATCCGTGCTAAAGATGATTTTGGATTTTCAAAATTACGTCTTGCCTATCGACTCGTGCAATCCCGCTATGAAAAGCCGAAGGAAGAGTATACATACATCGAAATTCCAATAGCCAACGCAGCTAATAATGCCTTCGACCTCTGGCATCAATGGGATTTGTCTTCCATAAGTCTTGTGCCGGAGGATGTTCTTGCTTACTATATTGAAGTGTTCGATAATGACGTTGTTAGTGGACCCAAATCTGGCAAGAGCGAAATATATCTGGTTCGTCTACCCTCAATCGAAGAGGTATTCTCTGATGTTTCTCAAGCTCATCAGCAGTCCATCGAGTTTATGCAGAGCGTTGCTAAGGAGACACAGCAATTAAAAAAAGATATCGAAGATCTCCAGCGGGAGATGAAAAAGAATCGTGAGAAGATGGACTGGCAACAGCAGAAAAAAGCGGAAGAGACGTTGCAGCGATATGAATCGATGAAAAAGAAAATGGAAGATGTGTCTCAAAAGATGGATGAGATGATGAAAAAAATGGAGGAGAACAAGCTCCTTTCTCATCAGACACTGGAAAAATATCTGGAGCTGCAAAAGCTTATGGAACAGCTCAACTCTCCTGAGTTGAAAGATGCGCTCAAGAAATTGCAGGAGTCGATGAAACAGCTTTCTCCCGAGGAGATGAGGCAGGCGATGGAGCAGTTAAAATTCTCCGAGGAGCAGTTTCGCCAAAATCTTGAGCGAACAATTGAGCTCCTCAAACGAATCCATATCGAGCAGAAGATCGATGAACTCATTAAACGTACCGAGGAAATGATCAAACAGCAAGAAGCTATCAGAAAACAAGCGGCAGAAACACCGTCCTCTGATCAGCAAAAGCGTAAAGAGCTTTCCGAAAAACAGTCGGATTTGAAAAAACAGATGGAAGCATTGGAAAAGGAAACAGTCAGCTTACAGAAAAAAATGGAAGAGTTTCCCAAGGAAATGCCACTTGAGGAAATGGCAAAAGCGCAGAAACAATTAGAAAAAAATCAACTGCCTCAAAAAATGCAGCAAACGGCTCAGCAAATGGAGTCGGGAAATATGAGTGATGCCCAACAAAGCCAAGAACAATCGGAAAAGGAATTAAATGAATTTGCCGAACAAATGAAGCAGGTGCAACAGGCATTGCGGGATAAACAAATGCAGGAGATCGTCAATGAACTGCGGAAACAGCTACAGAATATATTGGAGCTATCAAAGCGGGAAGAATCGCTGAAAGAGGATACGAAAACTCTAGAACCTAATTCACAGCGATTCCGAGATAATGCCAAACAGCAGCACGAGCTGATGAATGATTTAGGCAATGTCGCAAACGCATTGAGTGAAATAGCGAAAAAATCCTTCGCTATCAGTCCCGAGATGGGCAAAGAAATTGGTAATGCCATGAGACAGATGCAAGAAGCGATGGAGAGTATGGAAAGACGAAATCCCGGCAGTGCATTTCAAAAGCAAAACGAATCGATGGGATCGTTAAATCGTGCTGCTATGATGATGCAGGGCGCCCTCAGCGGATTGATGCAAGGTGGAAAGGGAGGAATGGGCATGGCTGGTTTGATGCAGCGCTTAGGTCAGATGGCAAACGCACAAGGTGGGATTAATGCCGGAACACAACAAGCCATGGGACAAGGATTAAGCGCTCAACAGCAAGCAGAATATTCTCGCCTTGCAGGGCAGCAGGGTGCGGTACAAAAATCACTTGAGGAGTTATCGAGGGAAGCAAAGAACTCCGGTGAATTCAGTAAATTGCTCGGCGATCTTGACCGGGTTGCCCAGGAAATGATGGAGGTACAAACCAATCTCGAGCAGGGGGATGTGAATCCTGAAACAATGAAAAAACAGGAACGGATTCTTTCTCGATTGCTTGATTCTCAACGCTCCATGCGCGAACGTGATTATGAGAAGCGTCGCCGCGCTGAGAGTGGAAAGACTCTTCAAGGGCTAAGTCCGGCTGAGATCGATTTCACAACTCAAGAAGGAAGAAACAGACTCCGCGAAGAATTGCTTAAGGTGCGTGAAGGACGGTTCACAAAAGATTATGAAGAGTTAATACGGAAGTATTTTGAAAAGCTTGAGAAGGAAGAGATCAAGCAATAACGGTTCGTAGATTCTCCTTTGACTTTCGATAAGGCCCACATTGCCACAGAATCTCGCCGCATAGTCGAAACGTTAACCCACGACTTTCCATCACGTAGCGGTCTGAATCCTGACGTTCTTTCAGGAGCAGCATCTTACCTCGAAAAGGAGTTTCAAGCGCTCAAACTCAGTGTGGAATCACACTACTTTTCTGTAAGCAGACCCAGTGTAAGAAATTTAGTAGTTACACAAACAGGGCGTGACACGTCTAAACCGTCTCTCATTATTGGAGCTCACTATGATACAGTCGTTGATACCCCGGGAGCCGATGATAACGCCAGTGGCGTCGCGGGCTTATTGGAACTGACACGCCTGCTCAAAGATTATCCAAACAATCACACGATTCAGTATGTTGCCTTCACCCATGAAGAGCCGCCATATTTTTATACATCACAGATGGGAAGTCGAGCTTATGCGAAGAAGCTAAAGAACGAACATACAAACGTACATCTCATGTTTTCACTTGAAATGATTGGGTATGCAAGCGATGACATCATACAAAAATACCCGTTCCCGTTAATGCGTCAGATAGCACGCTATCCTGTCTATGGAAATTTCATCGGAGTGGTTGGAAACTTGCGCACATCGAAATTCGTCAGAATTGTGCGTGAAGCGATGCGCAAAGGGTGCGGCATTGACGTAGTAAGTCTCAGTGCCCCGGGATTTCTGCCTCCTCTTTTTCTTTCAGATCATGCTTCATTCTGGCGATATGGTTTTCCCGCAGTCATGATAACAGATACCGCCTTTCTTCGCAATCCCCACTATCATCTTCCAAGCGATACTTCTGAAATGCTAAATTACAATTTTCTTTCAGATGTGGTCATGGGCATTTGTGCCTCTGTAATCGCACTTGACCAGATGGATTGATTTCAATATGTTGAGAAATAGAACAATAATTGTTAAC
>DASRUF010000052.1:0-6693 GCA_035655575.1 Bacteroidota bacterium
AATATCATCGATCTCGAATGTCTCCCAGACATAAATAAAGTCGTCAATCTCTTCAAATGCTGGAATGTGGAAACGTCTCAGACGTTCATCTGTAGATGTCTTCTTTAGAAAATCAATGACCTCCGATTTCCCAGCCGCAGGCCTTCCAATTAGAATGATGATATCAAAATGATTCTTGTTCATATTTAGGTAATTAGTTAGAGTGATGTCAGGTTTTACGAGAGTGTCCGAAAACTCGTCGCTTTCTACCTCAACCCCTCCCCTTCTCCACGCATGGAGAAGGGGAGGGCGGTTGGGGATGAGGTCATTTGATTTCTCGGAAGCGGAATTTCAGCTCGGCGCTAATTGTTTCTTCTTTTCGGACTTTCTCAACCAGTGCTTCAAATATTGTTTTCTGTGTGTAAGTGACAGAGTCAGGAATCATTCCCAAATATCGATCTCCTTGATTGATGACAAAGTCACTCGTTGCACAGACGTACGTCTTATCGTCAACAACTTCCTCACCGCCAATGCTCAGATGCTGAATTTCAGAAGAACCATTACCTCGTCCCCATGTACATTGTAGACCAGAAATCTGGATAGAACTTCTCCCTTTTGCCAACTGCTCAACATATCGCTGAGAAAATTCCCGAACCTCCTTGCCGCTCAAGGTGAATGTGCAGAGATAATTTCTGAAAGGAGAAATCTCAAACAAATCCAACTTTGTTACTGATCCAGCACTGAGTTCTTTTCGAATCCCACTGCTATTGGTTACGCCCATATGGGAACCTGCCCCCTCTCGAATACCGTCTGCAATGAAGTGACCAATATTACTTTCTCCGCTGCTAGATCGTTTCCAATCGGATAAAATTTTACCAAGCGTATCACCATACTCCTGCTGTATCCTCTCCTGAAACTTGGTGATAAATCTCGAGATATCCTTTTCTGGTCGACTGGTCCTCAACCATAATGTATGTAATTTTCCATCAAAGCTTGTCACTGAATCATGGTCCACCACAAGATTCAGCTCACCCACATTTTCACAATTGGCACCTGCTTGACAGATGATGACACCTTTAATCACCTTTGGCGTTCTTAATCTTGTATGACTATGTCCTCCGATGATGACGTCCAATCCATGTGTGTTGACTGCTAAGATCGAATCATCCTCAACACCTTCGTGGGTAACAGCCACAATGAGATCTGTTTCCGGGTCAATTTTATCGATGATCCGCTGCACGATTTCTGAAGGAGGAAGAACTTTTAAGCCTTTCAAATTATTCGTATTTGTCAGATGGAATAAATCTTGAGACATAACCCCGATAACTCCGATGCGTAATCCATCCTTTTTCAAAATTACATAGTCTCTATTATTCAACGTGCGATTACCAAGCGTATCCACAAGATTAGCGCTGAGGGTAGCAAATTTGGCAATCCGGGAAAGCTTGCGAAGATTATCCTGAGAAATATCGAGGTCATGATTTCCAATCGCCCAGGCATCGTAACCGATCATGCTCATCATTTCGAACAATGCACCCCCCGTTGCACCATTGTAGTCAATCTCTGCGATTGGTGTTCCAGTCATGACGTCTCCGGCATCGAGGAGAATACTATTCTTATTCGCTGACCACAAGCTGTCAATCATCCACCACAGTTCTTGAAAACCACCAACCATCGGCTTTGGATCAGTTTGGACCCAACTCGCCTCATGTGGTAAAAATGCGGCGTGCATATCATTCGTATGGAGGATGGTCAATGTCTTCGACTGTGCATTTAAGAAATAATTTGAACATCCTACAGAGAGGAGTAAAATACCAATCAAGTAAAAGGAAATTGCTTTGTGATTCATTATTGTTAATTTTATTGTGATGTAAAGGTTTGGTGGGTTCTTAGCAATGTATATCTGACGAAAAAAGGAATGGTGCCACCTCGATCATGTATTTGAAGTGGCACCAGTTTAAATGATTATCGGTTTTTCTTCTTATGTCTCATCTTTCTGAGTCGTTTCTTACGTTTGTGTGTCGACATTTTTTTACGTAAACGTTTTTTTCCACTTGGCATAGAGTTCTCCTATGAGTTATAATGGTTTGTTGAATGAATGTTGATCCAGCAATTGTTTTGCTTTCTTCCCCGGTTCAGAATTTGGGTTAATAGCTACACATTTCGTAAACCACTCATTTGCCTTCGCCATGTCGCCCTGATGAAGATTTACTATCCCTAAATTAAAATGAGCAAGTTGATGACGTGGAATGTAACCAAGGGCTTGTTCCATTTCTTTCTTCGCTGCAATGAGATACTCCTCCGTTTTTGTCGTATCCATCATCGATAATTCGAAATATGTTATTCCTAAATCAACTCTCACATCTGCATTAGATGGGTCGAGTGCAATATATTTTTCATACATCGCCACTGCTTTTGGTAAAAACTTAACATCATAAAATATATTCGCTAAGCGAAGAATAGTTTCTTGGTCTTTTGGATTGTCATCAATTGTCTGTTGAAGAGATTCAATCTCCTGGATGAGCGCCGATGTTTTATCGGAGGCTTGATGCGGTTGGTTAGGCTCTTCATTCCGGAAATATTTGAAAAGAATGATTGTAGCTATTAAAACAATCGCAAGTGTGACGGTAAGTTTCCAACTCTGGAAAAATCTGATTTGATGAGATCGTTGTGAAGTATTTGATTTTACATCTGTTTGACGAGCAGAGTGCAGTGTACCTCCGCAACTCTCACAATATAACGAATCGTTCGGATTGTTCTTACCACAAAGTGGGCATGTAATTTCTGTGGTAATCGTATTTATCGATTGAAGTTTTTTATCATCCGATAATTGTTCGGTAGTTGAAAACGGTAGTTCAATCAATGCTCCGCATGAATTGCAAAATTTATCAGATTGTATAACTTCTTTACCGCAATTACTGCACGATGCTTTTGGAGTCATTGACCTAAGAAGTTATAGCTGAGATATCGAAGGTTGATTTTTTATTAAATTATCATTGACAGTCGTCCGTAGTTCTTTTGAGACTTTGAAGAACGGAACGAAGTGTTCTTCGACTCGAACTTGAGCGCCAGTCCTGGGATTCCGTGCCATCCGCCCTTTTCTTTTCTTCGTCTTAAAACTTCCGAAGCCACGAATTTCGATATTTTTACCTTCCTTCAGTGCTCCAATTACGGTTTGAATGAAACCATCAACGACAGCTTCGGTTTCAACTTTTGTTAAACCGGTGCCGCTGGCGATGTGTTCAACAATATCTGCCTTTGTCAATGCGAGTCTCCTTCAGTTATGGTGAAATAAAGTGATCTAAAAACTTGGAAGCATCTTGTATTGCAAAATTGGTTGATCGAGAAGCTCTTTATCCAACCCAAGATATTTTCTCAGTTCTGCCATACCGAGTAACCGATCCAGGATACTTAAACCCCTCTTCCGTTGTTTGACAATCGATGGTTCTCCATCAATCCCAGCGAGTAATGCCGTGAGCATAACAGCGTCTTGGAATGTGCCAAGGGTATCAGCTAATCCTATTTTTACTGCTTGCTCACCTGTAAAAACACGCCCATCGGAAAAAGCGATAACTGAATCCCGGCTGAGCTTACGTTCGGTCTCAACTGCAGTAATGAATTGGCGATGAACCTCATCCATGAGATTCTGAAAATATGATCTATCTGCAGGCGTCATTTCACGAAATGGACTGCCAGCATCTTTAAATTTTCCGCTTTTGATCACATTCACATCAACACCAATTTTATCAAGCAAAGGATCCAATCGTGTGAACTGAGAAATTACCCCAATACTTCCCGTTAATGTTCCAGGATTTGCAACAATCTTATTGGCTGGACATGAAACATAATACCCACCGCTGGCAGCCATTGAACCCATTGAGACCACGATCGGTTTACCATACTCACGAGTTTTTTTAACTTCTTGATAGACTTCTTGGCTGGCAACTACACCCCCACCAGGCGAATCGACTCGAAAAAGTATTCCCTTAATCGAACGATCTTCTCGATATTTTTTAAATTGTTTGACAAGCTCCTCTGAGGAAAAAATCACGCCCTTTAATTCAATGAGTGCAATTTTTTTACCACTGCCCACGATAACATCTGAATCCTCGTCAGGGACTGAGAATAATGCGAAGTAGAAAAGAAAGGATATCAAGCCACCGAATACAATCAAACCTGCAAGAATTCCCAAAAATAATTTTGTTGAATTCTTCATCATAAGTAGAGAAATAATCTCATCCTAATTGCACCAAAAAATCCATAACTCGTTGATTTTTCAGCCTATTATACAAAAGAATGATGCCAAAGTCAAACTAAAAATAAAAAAGGCTCTCTCTTTAGAAAGAGCCTTCCGTTGCAGTCTTGCCTGCTGAACCCCGATACAATCGGGGGCAAGCAGGCTTGTATTAATTACTTCACCTTCACTTCAATCTCTTTTGGCTTCGCTTCTTCAACTTTCGGCAAGCTGATTGTAAGTACGCCATCATTGAACGTGGCGTCAATCTTCTCATTCTTGACCGATGACGGCAGCGTGAACGAGCGCTGGAACGCTCCATAAGATCGTTCCATCCGACGATAGTTTATATCCTCCGTTTCTTTTACTTGATTCTTCTCACCTCGGATTGTCAGGATGTCGTTCTGAACCGTGATCTTCACATCGTTCTTGCTGAGACCGGGGAGGTCAACTTTAACGATGTAATCGTCTTTTTCTTCGATGATGTCAACCGCCGGCATGAAAGCCGAGTTTGCACCATCATCTGCCATTCCACCACGGAACCGATCGATCATACGATCAACTTCACACTGGAAAGTATCGAATTCTGCCAAGACATCGCCGGGATGCCAAGGGGTAATATCGCGTAAAGGTTTCCATCGAATAAGAGTCATAGTTTTAATCTCCTTTTAATAACATATTGTAATATTTAATTTTGCTTTTTATTTAAGTGAAACCAATATGTAATTCATCAAAACCTATGCCAGGTAAGAAATGCCGGTTATTTATCGTTATTATTAAATAATTTGAATATGAAATTTTTTAACATCAGATAAGAGGACGGTTTGTCAGATGGTTATGACTGTTCTTGAGAAAATATTCAGACAAGCTGGCACTATGATGCCAAATATGTAAGAGGAAGGTTGGAAAAAGCGTCAGACTATGGGGTATTCAGTAATCAGTCGTGTTGACTTTCGAGAAATCGTTCAGCATCGATTGCAGCCATACAACCTGAGCCTGCTGCTGTAACCGCTTGCCGATAAACTGCGTCGGTCACATCGCCCGCAGCAAAAACACCACGAACATTTGTTGCAGTTGACCCGGAACGAGTGATAATATATCCCTTTTCATCTAATTCAATTTGATTCTTGAAAACATCGGTATTTGGTTGATGGCCTATTGCAATGAATAATCCATTCGTGGGCAAAATCGAATTTTCTCCGGTGATAAGATTTTTCAATTTCACTCCCGTGACAATTTTTTTCCCAACTTCTTCCTTCCCGTAAATCTCATCGACAATCGAATTCCAAATAAACGAGATCTTTGGATTCTTTAAAGCTCTCTCCTGCATTATCTTCGATGCCCGAAGTTGATCACGGCGATGAACAACAGTCACCTTCGATGCAAATTTAGTAAGAAATGTCGCTTCCTCCATTGCTGTATCTCCACCCCCTACTACAACAACTTCAAGACCCTTAAAAAAGAATCCATCACATGTTGCACACGCCGAGACACCATATCCCATGTATTTTTTCTCAGATTCAATACCGAGGAGCTTTGCCGATGCACCAGTTGCGATAATCACGGCATCAGCTTTATACTCCTCATCATCAGAGTAGACACTCAAAGGATGGTTAGAGAAATTAACTTTTGTAACATCTCTGAAAACTGTTTGCGCGTTAAACCGTTGAGCTTGTTTACGAAATAATTCCATTAACTCTGGACCAAGAACTCCTTCTGGAAAGCCGGGATAATTTTCAACCTCAGTGGTGATGGTGAGCTGTCCACCAGGTTGTAATCCTTCAAACACAATTGGATTAAGATTCGCTCGTGCTGCATAGAGTGCTGCCGTTAATCCCGCGGGACCAGAGCCAATGATAATAACTTTAAAGTGATTATTCATACATTATTCATTCGTGAACTCTGATAATATTACTTCCGATTTTTCTAAGGCTATCACTGCGTTACGTTGTAAGCCTTCGTATTTTGTTCGCTTCATCGGGCTTTTTTTATAGCTTTCCTCATACTCTTTTTTTGACATCTCCATAAATGAAGCCAAGTTGGGCGTTATATTAAATTCCCTCGGATAAAATTCTTTTATCAGACTGGGTGATTCAAATTTCTGATTCCACGGACAAACGTCCTGGCAGATATCACAACCGTAAATCCATTGGTCAAATTTTTTGCCAAGTTCCGTTGCAATTTCACCGCGATGTTCAATAGTTAGATACGAAATACACAAATTGGAATCCAGAACGTATGGCTCAATAATAGCTTGGGTTGGACATGCTTCGATACACAACGTACAAGTGCCACAATGATCGATTGCAGGTTGGTCGAATTCCAACTCGATATTTAAAATAATTACCCCGAGAAAAACCCATGAACCATATTCCTTCGTGATGACATTCGTATGTTTTCCCTCCCACCCAATCCCAGCCCTCTGCGCCCAGATTTTTTCCATAACAGGTCCAGTATCAACATAAACTTTTCCAATTGTG
>DASRUF010000053.1:0-5435 GCA_035655575.1 Bacteroidota bacterium
TCAGCGACGGTCTGGTCTTCTCATTTTGAGCAGCAACGAGGGCTTTTTCAAATGCAACTAAATCATTGCCGTCACCATTGATGGATTGTACAAACCAACCATATGCATCATATCGTTTCGCAACATCTTCGCCGAAGGAAAGTGATGTTCCGCCGTCAATCGTAATGCGATTATCATCATAAATAACGACCAGGTTATCCAAACAAAGATGCCCAGCAAGCGAACTCGTCTCAGACGAGACACCCTCCTCCAAATCGCCATCACCTGCAATCACGTAAATGTTATAGTCAACAAGACGGACATTCTCGCGGTTAAAGTATGCTGCAAGATACTTTTGCGCGATTGCCATTCCAACAGCATTTGAAATTCCCTGTCCAAGTGGACCTGTCGTCACTTCAACCCCCGGTGTGTGGCCAAACTCGGGATGGCCCGGTGTCTTGCTGCCCCATTGTCTGAAGTTTTTTATTTCCTCAAGAGAAAGATCGTAGCCGGTGAGATAAAGTAATGCATAGAGCAACATACAGCCGTGACCAGCGGAAAGGACAAACCGATCACGATTAACCCACTTGGGATTTCGGGGATTGTGTTTCAAATATCGAGTAAAGAGAACGTATGCGGCAGGTGCCATACCCATCGGCATGCCCGGATGACCAGACTTCGCTTTTTGAACCGCATCCATCGAAAGCGTGCGAATTGTATTGATACAAAGCTGATCGATTGCATTCTGATCAATAGTTTTCATTTTCACGCCTTCTTCTTCAGCTTTGATGCCCTATTGATCTGATGTTTTATAAGTTTCATTGCGAGCTTTCTCTTTTGAAAATTTTCTCTGGGACTTACGACCCGCTTTTGTCGATTCCAATTTCCTTTCATAGCTTTTCATCCTGATCAGCGTTTTCATTCCCCTCGCGTTCCAAACCATATTTCTTAATCTTTGTATAAAGGTGACTGCGCTCCATCTCAAGCGCTTCAGCAGTTTTCGTAACGTTCCAATTGTGTAACTCTAATTGATGTTTAATGAATGTCGCCTCCGCCCGATCTTTAAAATCCTGAAAGCTTTTACTCGTATGCACGATGCTGACAAGCTCATCTTTATGGACAAGCGAAAGCTTCTGCAAGTCGGAACTTTCGATGGAATTTCCGGGGGTCATAATCACAAGTCGCTCAACAATGTTGCGCAGTTCGCGGATGTTTCCGTTCCATTCCATCCCCATTAGAATTTGAACTGCTCGATCCGAAATTGTTTTCATGGCGATACCATTCCGCCCACAGGTATCTTCAAGGAACGCTTTGGCGAGAATTGGAATGTCCTCCTGTCGTTCCCGAAGTGGGGGAATGTGAATTGGGATTACATTCACTCGGTGGTATAAATCCTCTCTGAAATCTCCTTTCTTGATTTCTTCAGGGAGAATTTTATTCGTCGCGGCAATAACTCGGACATCGACCGATATTTTTTTGCTACCGCCAACCCGCTCGACGGCTCCCTCCTCCAATGCTCGTAATACTTTTGCTTGCGCCTGTAAACTCATATCTCCTATTTCATCAAGAAAAATTGAGCCTCGATCTGCTTGTTCAAATTTTCCAATACGTTGAGAGGTGGCGCCTGTGAACGCACCTTTTTCGTGACCGAAAAGCTCGGACTCAATAAGATCGGAGGGAATGGCTGCACAATTCACTTCCACAAATTGCATCATTGCCCGTTTACTTACTCGGTGAATCGCCTTTGCAACCAATTCCTTCCCCGTGCCGCTTTCACCTGTGATGAGAACTCGCGCGTCGGTTGGACCAACACGCTCGATGATTTTTAGAATTTCTTTGATCTTCGGACTCGTGCCGAGGATTTGTTCTTTTCCCCGTACTTTTTTAACTTCTCGTAATAACTTTCGCTGATCTAAAGCATTTCGTACAGTGATCAATAATTTATCACGATCAAGTGGTTTAGGAAGATAGTCGAACGCTCCAAGTTTCGTAGCCTCCACTGCAGTTTCAAAATTTCCGTGCCCGGAAATCATGACCACAGGTATTTCAGCATTGGTGGATTTGATCGAGCGAAGAACTTCGATACCATCCATCCCGTGCGGCATTTTGATGTCAAGGAGGACTGCATCGACATGGAGTTCGTTGCAAACAGCAAGAGCTTTTGATCCATCTTCTGCAAAGACGACACTGTACTTCTCATATTCAAGGATCAATTTGATAGAATCACGAACACCCTTCTCATCATCTACAACGAGGATTGTTTCCATTATCGATTCCCTGCGAACGTAAATCTATTTAGCTTCATTCTGTTCTAACACTATCTGAAATTTTAGAAATTGTGATGGTAAAAGTCGATCGTTTTGTAATAATGCAACTCCAAAATCTTGCCCTTGTCGATTTGCACGCCTATCTCGGTCGTCGATTGCACCATCAACGATGAAGGCACCCTCACCCAGCTCGATGAATTCACCAAATCTTTCTGCTGGTTGAGCCGACTCAAAGATAAATGATAGAAAAGCCGACCCAAAAAAATGCTGTAATTTGTCCCGGTCACCCACTCCTCGAACGGGAGTATCTGGATACAAGCGTGTAGGAAGATTGTTCACACGTAGAGTAAATTCTCTTTCCGATTCGTTCGAGAGAGGAAAACAAAGATTGAAAATGGGGATGTTGATCCCAACCAACCGATGGTCCATACATGCGATAGTCGATAGTATCAGCGAAACTGCAACATTGTTCTTAGTGAGTCGCATCGCTTGAACGTACAGCGCATCAACTGCCTGAATATCACCAAATCGTTCACGAATATTTTTAAATATATCGCTGCGAACGATTGATTTCAACTCAATCCCATTTTCAATGAAGATTGAAGGAAAATATGTTACGAGATATCCAAAGCTTGGACTATCTTCGATCTGAAACCACTCTGCATACAGCACCGAATCGTCACGAGCAAGCTGCTGTGCCGCCGCGTTCATATGAAAACACATCACCGTAGTGAAGAGTGCAACCAGCAGCATATATGCTACACCTGGATAACACCGGGATTGAATGGGGGGAGATGAGCATTGTTGGAAGTAATCTCGATTCCTCTTGAAATCATGTTCCGTGTATCAATTGGGTCAATAATCCCATCCACCCATAATCGCGCAGCAGCAAAAAGTGGGTCGAGTTCACGATTGTACCGATCTGCTATGTCCGATAGCATCTTCGCTTGTTCCTCATTTGAGAGCTGTTTCCCACTTTTCTCAGTCATTTGTTGAAGTTTAATACTCAACAGTGTTTCACTTGCTTGCTTTCCCCCCATCACCGCGATTTGTGCTGTGGGCCAAGAATAAATAAAACGGGGATCATACCCTTTGCCACACATCGCATAATTACCAGCCCCATAACTGTTACCAATAATAAAAGTGATCTTGGGAACAACGCTATTGGCAACCGCATTCACCATTTTTGCCCCATCCTTGATAATGCCGCCCTGCTCTGCTCGAGTTCCTACCATAAAACCCGTAACATCCTGAAAAAAAACAATCGGGATCAATTTCTGGTTGCAATTCATAATGAACCTTGCTGCCTTATCAGCGCTTTCACTATAAATAACACCGCCAACCTGCATCTCACCTTTTCGTGTTTTAACAACCGAGCGCTGATTAGCCACAATCCCAACTGCCCATCCATCAACACGTGTATAAGCAGTGATAACGGTTTTACCATAACCCGGTTTGTATTCGTCAAATTCACCTTCATCAACGATGCGTGCAAGGACTTGATACATATCATATGGTTTTGAGCGATCGTCGGGCATCAGACCATATATTTCTTTTGGATCAAATTTTGGCGCCTTTGATTTAATCCTGTCAAATCCTGCTTTGGGTTTACTGCCAAGTTTGGCTACTATGTTTCGGATAGTCTCAAGACACACAGCATCGTTAGGCATTTTATAATCTGTTACTCCACTAATTTCACAGTGCATTTCCGAACCGCCGAGGTTTTCGATTTCGGCATTCTCGCCAATTGCAGCTTTTACAAGAAATGGACCAGCAAGAAAAACACTACCGGTATTTTCCACTATCAACGTTTCATCACTCATGATCGGTAGGTAAGCTCCACCTGCGACACATGGTCCCATGATTGCAGCAATTTGGGGAATCCCCATGGACGACATAATCGCGTTATTACGGAAAATCCTCCCAAAATGTTCTTTATCAGGAAATATTTCACTCTGCAATGGAAGAAAAACGCCGGCTGAATCGACCAGATAAATAATTGGTAATTTGTTCTCCATCGAAATTTCTTGTGCTCGGAGGTTTTTCTTGCACGTCATGGGAAACCATGCCCCCGCTTTCACGGTTGCATCGTTTGCCACAATAACAATATCTCTATTATGGATTTTCCCAATACCAAAAATCGTCCCGGATGATGGCGCCCCTCCGTACTCTTCGTACATATCATAAGCTGCAAAAAGACCGACTTCTATAAATGTAGAACCGCTATCAATCAAGCGTTGGATGCGCTCACGAGCAGAAAGTTTGTTTTTCTTCCGTTGCTTAGCCAAAGCCGCCTCACCCCCGCCTTTCTTTACAATCTCTTCTTTTTTAGTTAAACCCTGAAGGAGAGTTTTCATGTTGGTTTCATTGCGGTGAAAGATAGCATCTTTCTTAATCTCTGAACCGATGTGCGTCATAGTCGTTTCGATTGAATTAGTTAGACGTTGATGGAATATTCACCCGACCTCTCATTTCGTAGATTACACTCATGGCAACTTCATTCTTTGAGTTAACATCGAGTGCCTGTTTCGCATAGGAGAGAGCCATTAGCGGTTGATTTATTTCTACCGCAGATCGAGCCGCATTGACAAGTAATGATTCATCCGAAAGTAGCGGATCTCCGACCCCATTTTTTTCTCGTATTGTCATTACACGCTGAAAACCGACAAGCGCTTCTGGGTAGCGGTATTCATGAAAATTGAGCATTGCATCAAGAACGGGAAAAATATCAGTACTATCCTTCCATGTATCCAACCCCATTTTAACAATTCGTTTGAACTCAATTGTATCGGTTGCCTGAAAAACTGATGACTCATCTGTTATTTTAAAGTACAACATGGTGGCATAGGTTTTCCGTGCGATGAAGTTCAAAGGGTTCGCTTCGGTTAAACTTTTCCAGATTTCAAAACTTTCATTTCGCTTACCCCGATGTTCAAGAACATCAGCATAAGCCATGAGGGCAGACGTGTCTTGTGGATTGTGCTCCAGATAATTTTTCAACACTTGCTCAGCTAAACGAAAATTCCCAGATCGTACATTTCCATGGAATAATCCAAGGTCTTTAAGTTCGGATGGTTGTAATGTTTTCTGAGTTAGATATTGCTGCAAGAGGAGATTCGTGCCTTTTCCTGTATATCGCTCATCGAATTCATCGAGAATCGTTGCTTGTGTATTCATGAAGAATGTTTT